>JANYDE010000053.1 GCA_025359915.1 Chamaesiphon sp. 336R_metabinner_41
CTTTTTTCAGGATCTCCTCAGTCTTACTAAATATTTTCTTTTTGACAGTTGGTCATCCTTGATTGATTTCATGCTTTATGGCTCAATCTCTAGTCTGGCAGCCAACTCCTCCTAGCTTTTTGAATTTGGAATTGCTGCGCAACGGTGGCGCACTAGAAAACCTTTCGGCGAACCGATCGTCTCCGCAGGGCCATTTGTGATGAATACGCAAGCCGAAATCGAGGCGGCGAACCGAGATTATTACGCAGGTAAGTTTGGGCAGTGGACTTGATTAAGTAATAAGTAAAAATTAATGGCTCAGTATAAACACGATCGATTTTTCAAATTTTACCTGCGATCCTTATATCAGTCCAAAGGTGAAACAATTCAGAATATCCAAGTCAGAAATGATGAAGATCTAGAAATAGATTTTATGTTTATCGCTCAGTCAGACAAATTTGGCTGGCAGCAAGAACGGTTAGGATTGTTCGACTCTTTAATGAAAATTAATCCGACGATTATCATCGAGCATTACAGTGGATATCTTCAAGATAAGCATATTCAAAAATCGAGCAATTATCCCCAGAGCGACGGGAGAAAAATGATACAATACGAGCAAGCCTCAAATATTGCGTGTATCTCAAAGATTTACCAGTAGATAGTTTAAGTACAGAGGAGCAAGAGTTTATGAGAACGATGGCACAGATCGATGCTTGGTACGACGCTGAAATGGATAAAGCGGAACGGAAGGGCAAGCTAGAGGGCAAGCTGGAAGGTAAACTTCAAGGCAAGCTAGAATCTGCTACCAGAGCTATTGGTGTGAAGTTTCAGGGATATGTACCAACGGAGAATATGATGAGTCAACTCGCTGCGTTGAATGAACAGCAGTTAGATGATTTTATCGTTGGGCTGTTTAGTTGGCAGGTAGTAGCTCAGATGGAAGAATGGCTTAAATCACTTGATAGTTGATATCCGATCGCACAATGCAATTTATTGTAAAATGTTGAAGATATTATGAAGAAATTGGTTCTTTTTGACTTAGATGGAACATTGCTCGACAGAGACGAATCAGTCAAGCAATTCATCGCGATACAATACGATCGACTTAATAACCATTTAAGCCATATTCCAAAAATAGATTATGCAGCTAGATTTATCGAACTAGATTGTCATGGACATGTCTGGAAAGATAAAGTTTATCAATATCTAGTGACCGAATTTCAAATTACCAGCATTACTTGGCAAGCATTACTGAATGATTATGAGACACAGTTTCAGTTCCATTGTGTGCCATTTATCGGGCTGGTTGAAATGCTAGATACATTGAAACAGCAAGGTTATCGATTGGGGATGATCACAAATGGACGAGGAGATTTTCAAGCTAGCGCGATATCAGGATTGGGTATTCAAGACTATTTCGATGTGATTCTGATTTCTGAAATAGAGCAAGTCAGAAAGCCGGAAGCGGAAATTTTTGATAGAGCGATGACTCGATTGGGATGCTCGGCGCAGGATAGTGTATTTGTTGGAGACAATCCCGAAGCAGATATTATGGGAGCCAAGAATGCCAAGCTGCGGACAATTTGGAAACGCAGTCAGCTCTGGCAAACAGCAGAGGGGGCTGATGCAATTATCGATCGATTGATGGAAATCCCTTCTATTCTTGAAAATTTCAACTCGATCGATCGGTAATGTCAATTCATCACCACTAATCGCAGTGGATTTAATGATATCCAAATTTGTGACGCTGCTGAACATCACACGGGATTCTTCTAGGCAGCCGACGGGATATACTGATTGATAAATATCTCGTTCACGGAGTGTCTGCGAAGCAGAATCGACATCATGCTTAAGTCTGAAGGCACATTATCCCCACATCCTACCATTCTACCGATCGGTGTGTATGCCCTGTCAGGACTTGCGGCTGATGGAAATCGACTAATTGCGATCGATACTGTGCGCGGATATCTTGTGTCGATCGATCCAGATACCAATAATACAACTATTCTCAATCCGCACCATGTTTCGGACTGGATTGGGGTAACTGGTTTATCTCTGTGGGAAGATACATTTTGGTTCGCCAAAGGGCAAGAAGTTTTGTCGTGCAATCGTCAAACCCTCTCGCCAGCTACATTTACTCGTCTTCCTTATCCAGTCACAGGGGTTGCTGTCTGGGAGTCAAATGTATATGTGAGTTGTCAGAAATCTGGCTATATCCATGTGTTCGATCGACATACAGGTGACTTGCTAAATAGGCTTCCTCAGCCTGGAGTCGGTACTGAAACTCTGACGGTGTATGAGGATGCGCTGTGGGTATGCGATCGAGCCGAGCAAACTGTCTATTGTCTCGATCGTACCACTGGAGCGATTAAATTTAGTGGGCTGACACCCTTTGCATCCCCGACAGGGATTACCTTCTACGCGCCTGGAGCTGAAGAGCCGACTTGCTATGTTGCTTACGCCGATGAAGAACCCTATATTCGCGACGATCCTAATGCCAAATTCCCCTATCAATTGACATTCCGCGATCGAACATTCATCCATCCACTGTACATCCACCACCACCCCGCCGATCGTTACACCCTTTCCAACGGCTTCCTGGTGGAAATGTCCTACGTCGAGGAATTACTCCCCCTCGAAGCTGTCACCCTAAATAATGTCGAGTGGCGAATTGCGCTCCCCTCCGATACCCTCCGCCAACGGGTGCGCCATTTTGAACCGATCGGACATGAATTTGAGATCGAAGAAAAAGAAGGACAAAAAGTCGCCGTCTTCAAATTCGATCGAATTAATCCCCATCAAGGCGGCTTAATCGGCTGGAAAGCAGTTATCGAAATGTATGGGTTTAAATATTCCCTCACTCCTGACGACATTGATGATAGTCTCACCCTACCAACTGAGTTAGCACATTATTTAGTCGATGATGATGATTTAGCGATGGACACCGAAACCATGCGCCAAGCAGCCAAAGAAGCCGCTGGTACGGAAACAAACGTGCTGCGGAAGATGCTCAAAATTCGCAACTATGTCTACGACAGGTTATCCTACGGCATCCAACCCCGGATAGATACTCCCGATGTCGCCCTCGCCCGTGGCGTTGGCTCCTGCGGTGAATACGTCGGAGTCCTCCTCGCCCTCTCCCGCCTGAATGGAATCGCCTGTCGGACGATCGGACGGTATAAATGTCCTGCCTATCCCGATCGACGAAATATGCCCCTTCAGCCCGATTTTAACCATGTCTGGTTAGAGTTTTATGTGCCTGGAATCGGCTGGCTACCAATGGAATCGAATATGGACGACACGATCGAGCGGGGACCATATCCCCAGCGGTTTTTCATGGGTTTAGCCTGGTATCACACCGAAATTGGTAAGGGAATCTCGTTTGAAAAAATGAAAGCTGCCGACAAACCCGAACATATCTCGATGGGCGATTTAGCCATCAATCATATTCGCTTTCGGATCTTGGACGAGCTAATCCCCACTAATCTGCTATGAATAATTTTGCATATAATGAAAATAAAACCAAAAAAGAACAACAATTAAAAAACAACTTCAATACATATTATTGACTTTTTAGCAAGTCTTATTTAGTAAGATCGATCGAATATTTTCTGTGCTACTAATTTCGATCTTCTTTGAGATAACGATTACCTTTGGATGAAGATTCTACCCGAATTGAGAAGGGTAAATCTTGGGCGTATTCTTCTAATTTATTAGCAAATTGCCTAACCGATCGAGCATTCCCTAATTTGCTACTAGCTTCGGTTTCTGTAATTGTCCCGTGTTTTTCGATATGTTGCAAAACGGTCAAATGGGGATTATCGATAAATTTATAATACCATTCTCCCTCTAGCCTCAACTTTTCGATAATATTCGATTCTGGTGATTTTTCAGATAGAACTAGCTCTAATTTTTCTATCTCCGCTGTAAGATCTTCTTGCCTTTGCTGTCGATCTTTAATTGCTGAATCTGTTTCGTGCAGTAGTAACTGCTGTCGTTCAACTAATTCTCTGAAATTAGTATCTTCTAGCTGTTGTTGACTTTGCAAATCCTGAATCTGCCGATCTAATTCTCCTTTAATTGTCGAACACTGTTCGATTTCGGTTTGAATATCAACAAGCGATCTGTTTGCAATATCCTCTAATGCAGCTATTTCAACTAGCCGATCTTGTGCTGTCTGGACTTGAGGTGATTCTACCTTGAGACTAATACTATTCGTATCTATTTCGAGCAGATGAGCTTGTTGTTCCTGAATTTTGCGATCTAATTTCGTTGATAAAATTTCTTGTTCCTGACAGTAGCTGGCTATCGAGACTAATTGCTGCTCTAACTGCTGGTGTCGATCTCGATCGGTATTAATTCGATTGGTCAAATTAGCTGCTAAACTATGTAATTGCGATACCCTAGATTCGATCGATTGGCAATCTTTGTGCCGCACCTGCAACTGTTCGTCCAGTATTCTCCTTCGTTGCTGCAACTCATTTAACCGCAACTTTCCTCTCACCAATTGTCGATCTATCTGGCGTTGTCGCTGCCGAGAAATCGTGACAATACTCGCTCCAACTCCTGGCATCGCCGCCAAACCCATCAGTGCCGACTGAGGGAGATTTTGAGTAAAGGGTAAAGTACAACCACAGCTCACCCCAAAGGCGATAGAGCCAATCTTGAACCAGTTTTTGAGACTTGGGGCTTGTTTGGTAGACACAAAGCTAGTAACTAGAGGATCGGGGCTAAACGGTACTTACATTTTTGGGCTGATTGAGAATATCGAGGGTACTCACCGAAGATCTAATACAACTCGATTCTCCAAAGAGAGGCTATTGTTTTTGGCGTTTGCCTGCCGTAGGCACAGACAAACGCCTGATTGACGGACAAATCTTTTTTCGGTAGGTTGGGTTGCGGATGCGCGCTCGTCGGGAAACCCGACGGTTTAGCGAAAAGTGCGGTCTTGGGGTTTCCCCAAGTAGAGCACCTTTTCAAGACAGCGCACCAAGCAGAAGAATGAAACCCAACATTTCTAGGGTGTTTGTGCGGATGTTGGGTAGAGCGATAGCGAAACCCAACCTACCAGTTTTGGAGGTTTCAGGAGTTTTGTCCGTCAATCAGGGCAAACGCTCTGCTACCGCCAACGATATTTAGACGACTAATCTAATTCTGAAATTAGCATACCATAAGTGTTAGGTTAAACTATGGATTTTGATCGACAATCCATAGTTAAGAACAGGCAGGGATGATTGAGTAGCATGACCAAAACTGAAAATAATCCAACATTAGATGGAATTCGTGGATGGGCATTTCTCATTGTATTAGTAATGCATGGATTTTCAATCTGTTTTGATGGATCTCAGCAATATCTTCAAGGCTGTGGCAAATATGGCGTGTGGTTGTTTTTCGTACTTTCATCATTTTTATTGACAAAAAACTATGTCTTGACCAATGGTAATAAGCGAAAATATCTGATTGGTAGAATATTCAGGATACTGCCACTGTATTTTATCTGCATTGCTGTTTATTCTGGATTGAATATTATTCAGCCTACGATATCGGAAGCAATCTTAACTAGCGTTGGACTATTCGGACCGCTCCACCTTTGGACAATTCCAGTTGAGTTTTGCTTTTACATAATTTTATTAGGTCTTCTGTTTGTCCCAAATCAATCGACGCGAAATCTGATTATGTTGTTTATGGCTGTTGGCAGTCTGATCTCATTAACTTATATTCCCAAAGATCCAAGTTCAAGCAATGTGTTTTGGTACATCCCCTCATTTTATTGCGGTTATATTCTAGCTGTGCTCTTCCCGAGATACTCCGCTGTTAGATTTGGGATGGCAGTTCCGCTGATAATTTTGACTGGATTTGTAATTCTAAGTCCAGGCATTCAATTTTTGCTATTTAAGATTGAACCATCCCCATATCTAATGAATATGTATTTCCCCTTGTCTATGCTTTGGGGGATATTTATATTGGCAGTATTAAATACTCGTTCAAAATACATTGATCGAATATTCAAGTCTCGTTTGTTGTTGTTCTTAGGTAAAATCAGCTATTCAGGGTATTTATTTCATTTAGTTATCATGATGGAACTAAGAAAATTTATGGGCAGCAGTGTCACGACTGTCTTTTTCAGTATTGTTTTGAGTATTGCAATCGGCTATCTAGTGAATCGCGCCATCGAAATGCCACTATACAAAATCAGAAAAATATTGCTAATCAGCCGCACTGTGTGAACATTCCCAACCTGAACTGACGGTGTTGCTTCAGTTTTCGCAACGAACATTTAGCACTAATTATTTAGCACAACTAGCTTCCGTAATAACCGATCGCTGCTGATTTGCTTTGGAGACATGTCGTCAGCTATGATTTTAGTGTGGGGATTTTTAATCGATCGACGATTTCTTGGTGCTCAAGCAGAGCCTACATCAACGAGCGGCTGCTAAAATCCCTGAAATAATAATCAGATTTTTAAAATGAGAATTTCGACAAGAGGACAACGGATATTGCAGTTGTGCCTCATCTGTTTGTTGGCTATCTTTCTCGCCGTGACATTCATCCGAGTTAAGGATAATATGCGCCAAACGCTAGAATACGCCCCAGCTCCCGTAGACAACCCACTCAAAGGTTTAGTTCCCTACGAATCTGATGTGCGGAAGTTATTCCCGCACTCGATGGAATTCAACTACTTACCATACTCAGCAATAGTCAAAGGGTACGACCAGTTTGACTGGCAACCACTAGAAAAAATACTCGACAACATCGCCAGTCGCGGACATCAGACTGTATTCCGCATTTACTTAGAATATCCAGATAAAAAGGGTGTGATTCCTGAATTTTTAATCAAAGACGGGTTGAAAGTTCATAAGTATCTGAATACAAACAATCAACCACAACCGCCCTCTCATGTTGAAACCCCAGACTACCAGGACAAGAATCTGCGACGGTCGATGAAATCATTCATCGCCGCACTCGGGAAGAAGTATGATGGCGACTCACGTGTCGGTTTTATCACCGCTGGGTTACTTGGTACTTGGGGTGAATGGCATACGTTTCCACGAAATGAACTATTTGCCAGTAAGGTGGTACAGACGGAAGTGATGGATGCCTACACAGCAGCGTTTAAAGTCACTCCAGTACTAGTGCGGTATCCAGTTGGGGATGAAGATATCAAGAAAGCCTCGAATATCCGGTTGAAATTCGGCTACCACGATGACTCATTTGCGTGGTCTACCCTATCCACAGGGAAAAAAGATGATGATTGGTTCTATGTACCATCATTGAAGACCGCTGGTACAGAAGCAGAAGTGAAATGGAAGACTGCTCCGATTGGCGGAGAAATTCGCCCTGAGGCTTGGGGCGAGGTGTTTGATGAGCAGCCTCAAAACCAGGAAATCCAGAATTTCCGCAAATGTGTGGATGAGACACATGCCACTTGGTTGATGGATAGCGGCATGTTCAAGAAAGATCAGCAATCCGACCGGATTACCCGTGCGAAGGAAGAAGTCCAGCGGATGGGTTACGAATTCCATGTGCCCACCGCGAACATTGGTACTGTCAAGGATGGCAAATTATCAGTGTCTGTCGAACTTGTAAACCGTGGGGTAGCACCATTTTACTATAATTGGCCTGTCGAGTTTGGCTCGATCTCCGATCGCAAATTGAACAAGACTTTCCCTGGCAAGGGCAAGCTGACAGGACTATTACCAGGAGATTCCGCGCGAAAGTGGGATGAAACCTTAGCTGTCAAAGGGCTTGAGGCTGGCCATTATCAGCTCGCCATGCGCGTGCCAAATCCGCTACCGAAGGGGAACCCGATCCGATTTGCCAATGAATCCCAGGATGCGGATATACCTGGCTGGTTGACTCTGGGTGAGTTTGATGTTCCCTAGTCGGCTTTGCTGAATTGAGAGATGAAAGACTAGATGGTGAGATGGGCGAGTGGGAGAAGTCTTTGTGAATTTCTAAATCGAATCCGGTGCGTTATGCTGGAGCGGGAATACATCCTCAACATCACACCTAATTCAAATCCACTGTGGAACTCAAAAACGTCATCATCGCTCATAAAGCCGGAGATCGCAGTAGTAAAACTCTTGCCGAAAAATGTGCTAAACAACTCGAACAAATGGGTTGTGATGTAATGATGGGGCCGAGTGGGGCTAAAGATAATCCCTATCCCGTCTTCCTTGCCTCTACTAGCAAGCAAATTGACCTGGCGATCGTTTTAGGTGGCGATGGTACCGCACTCACCGCTGCAAGGCATCTATCCGCCGATGGTATCCCAATTTTAGCGATCAATGCTGGTGGACATTTAGGCTTTCTGACTGAGCCGTTAGAATTATTTAATACCGAGGCAACCATTGACGGTGAATTGGTGTGGGAGCGGCTGTTACAGGATCGATATGCGATCGAGCGGCGGATGATGCTTCAAGCATATATCTATAATGGAGATGACCGAAATGCTGAACCAGACAGCGAGAGGTTCCTCGCTCTCAATGATATGTGCATTAAGCCTGCTGCTGCCGATCGAATGATCACTTCGATCCTGGAAATGGAAATCGATGGCGAAATCGTCGATCAATATCAGGGTGATGGTTTACTCGTTTCTACACCCACTGGCTCGACTTGCTATAATGTCTCTGCAAATGGTCCGATCGTCCATTCTGGCATGGCTGCAATTACCATCGCCCCAATTTGTCCGCTCAGTCTATCTAGTCGCCCGATTGTCATCCCCCCAGGCTCTACTGTCAGTATTTGGCCGTTAGGCGATTATGAACTCAATACTAAGCTGTGGACGGATGGTGTTTTAGGTACTTCGATTTGGCCAGGACAACGGGTAGATGTGCAGATGGCAAACTGTCAAGCTAAATTCATCATTCTTCGTGATAACTATTCCTATTATCATACCCTGCGTGAAAAGCTACTCTGGGCAGGTTCGCGGATTCGTTACGACCATCATCATACGAGGAATTAGTTGATAGTTGATAGTTGATAGTTGATAGTTGATAGCTGGGAGTTGATAGCTGGGGACTTGGATTGCATTCTCTCTCCAAAATAAGGTGTCACAGCACATCTTCTCTATCTCTCAACTTGCTGACACATCTGCCGTTAAACAAACAAAAATACTATAAACACCCTCAATTCTGGAAACTTCAGCAAATTAACGCATGATTGCTAAGACAAATAGGGTGGGCAAAGTGAAACTAAACAGTTAGACTGTGGATTGAGAGTGAGAAATTATTTCTGACGATCGCTACAATGATGAACAAGATATGCTCTCTAACGGAAACGATCGAGTGAAGTACGAACTAGGTAACTTTACTTATGAGAGTGCAGCTTAAGATAAATTGATATTTTAATTAACAATCAAAACTGGCAGAAATTTTAATAAGAGCTACAATCAAAAGGGTTTTACTCAATCGAGGAAATTCTATCGATCGAAGACTATTAACTGACAGCGATTCGATTCTAACATTTCAGTTTGAGTCGCACCTAGTGACCGAGCCGAATCGTGAAAGATTAGCAAGCAATAAAACTGTTGCCTGCATGAATCTAGTGCTTATATTAAGTTCATTGTTACATCATAGGAGATAAGAGGATCCACACATGACCCAGACTAAAGACATGCTCGCAACTTTAACAACCAAAGACTCCGACAGCGATATTGAAATAATGCTCGACGATGATGTTGATGCTGATGATTTTTCTGCTGACGCTGACGGTGATTCTGAGGGCGAAGACGAGGATGGTAAGCTGGGGAAGGTGAAAGCCTCCCGCCGTCGCGTTCAAACTAAGAAGAAACAATTTACCGAAGATTCGATCCGGTTATATTTACAAGAAATTGGTCGAATTCGCCTGCTTCGTGCTGATGAAGAAATCGAACTAGCACGGAAAATTGCGGACTTACTCGAACTCGAACGGATGCGCGAAAAGCTCCTAAATGACCTAGATCGCGAACCCCACGACCGAGAGTGGGCTGAGGTTGCAGGGATGCCCCTCAATCAGTTTCGGCATCGGTTATTCTTAGGCAGACGTGCTAAAGATAAAATGGTACAATCGAATCTACGATTAGTAGTTTCGATCGCTAAAAAATATATGAATCGCGGTCTTTCTTTCCAAGATTTAATTCAGGAAGGAAGTTTAGGATTAATCCGCGCTGCTGAGAAATTTGACCACGAGAAAGGTTACAAGTTCTCGACGTATGCAACCTGGTGGATTCGTCAAGCAATTACTCGCGCTATCGCCGATCAATCACGAACAATTCGTCTCCCTGTCCACTTATACGAGACTATTTCTCGGATTAAGAAGACGACTAAATTATTGTCTCAAGAAATGGGACGCAAACCTACCGAGGAAGAAATTGCTACTCGGATGGAAATGACGATCGAAAAACTGCGCTTTATTGCTAAATCTGCACAGTTACCAATTTCCCTCGAAACACCAATTGGGAAGGAAGAAGATTCGAGGCTGGGTGACTTTATTGAAGCTGATGGCGAAATGCCTGAAGATCAAGTAGCTAAGAGTTTACTCCGCGAAGATCTAGAAGGGGTGCTAGATACATTAAGCCCCCGCGAACGCGATGTTTTACGTCTGCGTTATGGTTTGGATGATGGACGAATGAAGACTTTAGAAGAAATCGGTCAAATCTTCAATGTCACTCGCGAACGGATTCGGCAAATTGAAGCTAAAGCTTTACGCAAATTACGCCACCCAAATCGGAATAGTATTCTGAAGGAATATATCCGGTAAGCAGTTGATAGTTGACAGTTGATAGTTGACAGCGAAAACCTAGAATTCAGCCGTAGGGTGGGCATTGCCCACCATCTATGTTCTATGCTTACACAACAAAAAACACCATCTTCAAAAGCGGTGTTTTTTTGATACAATTTTATTATCGATCGAGAGCTTGAAAGTAGATTTTAGTTTCAGAGGCAAAATGAGTATTACCTTATCAGTGCAGTCCGATACCGATCGAGAGCAGCGATTACTCATGCCAGGAACTTATACTTGGAAAGAGTTTGAAGCCTTAGAAGCTCTACTATTAGACTCGCCAGGTTTACGGATTATCTACTTGGATGGATCGATCGAAATTATGACACTTGGCGAATCTCATGAACAAATCAAGTCCTTAATTGGCATGTTCTTAGAAGCCTATCTGATCGCGAAAGAATATACCGTCTGAACTATGATTTGTCGGACTATATAGATAGACTAAGATTTTTACCAATGGCTTATCATAGTCCATCAGTCAATCATTCTAATCACCGTTGAGACAGTCGGGGATATGTGGTTAGAAAGGGAGCCGAAACCAGCGTGCTGTCCAATTATTGATTCGATCGAACAAACCTACTTGCGGCAAAACGCCCCCTGCGGCTTCCCATTTTTCAATTAACTCTAAACCGAGTGGAGTGAGGCGAAAACTATCCGTCAAGCCTTGTCCATCCACTTCTCGACGCAACATCCCGACTTGGATCAACCAGCTAGTTGCGGATTCGACACTTAACTCTGATAGTGGGTAGCGTGTATAACCAGAATTTATCCCCAAATCTCCAGCCAATTTTGGTACCGAGACACTTTCCCAGCGCATTTTAGCAAATAGAGCTAAGTGAAATGGCGCACACCGTAGAGCTAAATCAGCTCGATCGATTGTTGCGACTGGATAGGAGATAATTTTAGCAGGAGGCGGAGTAGCAACCACGATCGCAAGATTGAAACAAACTTAATAAGACTATTCTAGCGTGTTAGCCGGAAAGACCGAGATAAATGGCGGATGTTCTCGATCGATTAAATATGAGAAATTAGATATGTGATGGCGATTACCTCTGGTAGGCTACGCCAACGACATCACCGTTGATTATTCATCCTACCCCTATCTAAAATCGTGCCCAACGAAGAAACACCTAAAATTCCTTATCCTTGGTCAGCATTTCTGAGTCAACCAGTATTTCATCCCAAAGTCAAGCTGATTCTCAATCCCGCCGTATTTCAACAGATCTATCAAGTTCGTCTGCTCGAAAGTTGTCTTCAGAAAAGACTGACATCTACTGGCTACCCCAAACTCAGCAGCTAATATTGGCTAAGTTAAGAGCTGTGTCATTCTCGATCCTGTGCGTTGATTTTCGGCTGGAGAGCCAATCGAAATCCGTAATCCGCCGCCAGTATGTCGAATTGACGTGCCCTGACTTTTTAGCTTGATGACTAATTCCGCCATCGCCAACTCTGGATTAGCTACCCCAGTAATCCGCGCATAGATAAAATTGGCATCACTGCGCCATACTTGAAGACTGGGAATCGCAGTGAGGACGATCGACAATCGATCGCGTTCACTCATTGTCTCAGCAATTGTCGCTAATAGCGATTGACGGTGCTGCAATACCAACTCGGCTGCGGCGAGGGAAATACTCGGTAGATTGTAAGGTAATCTTACCTGTTCTAGGGTTGTAATTAATTGGGGATGTCCGACTGCATAACCCACCCGATGAGCAGCTAATCGAAAAGCTTTGGAAAAAGTCCGCAATACCACCCAATTCGGATGCTCGGCTAATTCAGCAACGACTGTATGCTGACTAAACTCAAAATAAGCCTCATCAATCACCACCAAAATATCTGACGATAAACTACGCATCCATTCCAACTCAGCCGTAGTCAGCGCGTTACCCGTCGGTGAATTGGGATGCACCATAAATACCACCCGAATTGGTGGATTTTTTGTGTCTTCAATCGCACTCTGAGCGGCTACTAAATCAACCTCAAAATTAACCACAGAGCGTTCCACCGTCACTACTGGAATTCCCAATGTCTGTGCCAAAATTCCATACATACTAAAAGTCGGCGCAGCAACTAAAATACTCCCCCCGCCACCAATACAAGTCGCAATTAAGATCGATCGTAATAATTCATCCGAACCATTCCCCACGCTAATCTGGCTAGGAAGGATAGAAACATCACTTGATAAGGATTCTGTCACGTATCTCGCGATCGCCGCTTTCAGCCCGTCGTGACCCCCATCTGGATAACGATTGCTCTCGATCTCATCTATCCACATTTGCGCCAATTCTTGCTTCAATGCTGGCGGTAGATCGTAAGGACTCTCATTTGTCTCGACTCGATCGATCTCAATCTGCACAGACTCTCCCGCTGCGCCACCAGGATGGGGCGTGTAAGCTTGCAAACTAGTAAGTTCGCTCCGAAGGAAGGATAAAGTCGGCTGCGTGGGGATAGTCATAGAGATGGGAGACTAGGTGACTTGGAGACTGGATGACGAGGAGTTGCCAAAAATAATGAATTATCCTTCAATTCAGCCGTGTTTGAATTTCTATCATAGATCGATTCACTGGCGCAGCGGCTAAATCAGTTTAAATATCCCACAGAAAAAAAGATTTGGTTTAGGTATTGACATGACTAAAGATATGCCCTATATTGATAAGTGTCTGAAACGCGGCCCCATCGTCTAGAGGCCTAGGACACCTCCCTTTCACGGAGGCGACAGGGATTCGATTTCCCTTGGGGCTATTCAGAATTTAAGAGAAAAGAGGTTAGGCATTGCTTAACCTCTTTTTGCATTTGGTGGAGTATAAATTTAAAACTATCCCTTAAATCCCAGAAGAGAGGGCGGGTTTAAATTAAATTTTTGGCTTCGTTTTGATTGATTTTATAAACCCGCCCCTACAGATCCTCACTTTTATGAATCCTGATTTCTCGCATATTCCAGTCTTAAGCCAGGAAACAGTCGCTGGTTTGGGCGTAATTGCAGGCGGTTGGTATTTGGATGCAACAGTTGGGGGTGCTGGACATAGTGAACTAATTTTACAGGCTGCGAGTGATGTAAATCTAGTGGCGATCGATCGAGATTTACAAGCTTTAGCCGCAGCAAGGGAAAGACTCGCACCGTATGGCGACAGGGTAAGATTTTGGCATGGTAATTATGCTGATTATAATCCATTAGAACAAAAGTTCGATGGAATCATCGCCGATTTGGGTGTTAGCTCGGTGCAATTAGATTTAGCCGAGCGGGGATTTAGCTTTCGCAATGAAGCACCCTTAGATATGCGGATGGATCGATCGCAAGGTACGACAGCAGCAGATTTAGTCAACTATACCTCGGAAGTCGAACTAGCGCGGATTATTTTTACCTATGGGGAAGAGCGGATGTCTCGCCAAATTGCGCGGGATATCGTCGCGGGAAGACCATTTACCACTACTACTCAATTAGCATACGCGATCGGGGGTGCTGTGCCCAAGTCTTATCGTTATGGACGGATTCATCCGGCGACGCGGACATTTCAAGCTCTGCGAATTATGGTAAATCAGGAGCTAAGTTCGCTGGAAAAGTTTCTCGCTGTTGCTCCGACTTGGCTCAAACCTGAAGGTAAAATTGGGTTGATTAGCTTTCATAGCTTGGAAGACAGGATTGTCAAACATACTCTGCGGGAGAATGAGCATCTGAAAGTATTAACCAAGAAACCGATTATCGCCACAGAAGTAGAGTTAGCCGCTAATCCGCGCGCTCGATCGGCTAAACTCAGATGGGCTTATTTAGTTGAGAATTGAGAATTGATAATTAGAGTAGGATAACTTGTAGGGGCTGGTTTATGCCATCAATATCGATTTTTCTAAATATCTAATTCAAACCAACCCCATCTAGCTGTTAAACATTTGATTTTCCAGGCTGGGATAATTTCGATCGAGACGAATAACAACAAAAATGGCTGGTAGTACTACTACCAGCCTATGAAAGCTTAAACCCCGATTTCCCTTAGTAATGGTGAATTTACAGTTAGGTCAGCACTACTAAAAAAGAATTATTAAAATTCGTGTTGCTATACTTAAATACTTAAATTAGCGGTTTGAATCTATACATAGAATATAGCCTATTTTGATAGCTCCGCACATCAGCCATTTGATTGAACTTGTCTCTAGAGCAAATTCCAAGCTCAAAGTCTAGATCGATCGGGCTTTGAAGCAGATACAACGATATTGTACAGCGATCGCGATCGCCATCTGGCGTAGTCATTTCGCTTAATTTCAGACCTATTTGCTAAGTTATCTAAGATATTTAGCTGAGTGGAAGATCTGGTTCTGGCATTTTTCTCCCATCTCCCATCTCCCATCTCCCATCTCCCATCTCCCATCTCCCTTAAGCTGATTCTGGCTTGGGTACTGATGTTGGGTGAATTAAGATTTCGGCAGTCGATCGTTTTTCGACCATTTCGCGGGTGATCGTACAGCGAGTCAAATCCTTCCGTGAGGGCAGCTCATACATCACATCGAGCATTAGCTCCTCGACGATGCCGCGCAAGGCTCTGGCTCCAGTTTTGCGGCGGTGGGCTTCTTTTGCAATGGCGCGAATTGCGTCGGGGTGAAAGTCGAGGGCGACGTTATCCATCAGCAGCAGTTGTTCGTACTGTTTGACGAGGGCACTGCGTGGCTCTGTCAGGATGGAGACAAGGGCGTTTTCATCTAGTGATTTGAGCGTGGCGAGGACGGGGACTCGTCCGATGAATTCGGGTATCAATCCATACTTAACTAAATCTTCTGGCTCTAAGTGTTTCATCATATCCGCTGTGCGTTGTTCGCGGTTGATGGTTTCGCCTTGCTGGATAAATCCCATCGACTTTTTGCCTAGGCGTTGTTCGATCACTTTTTCTAGTCCGACAAATGCACCCCCACAGATAAACATGATGTTGCTGGTATCGATTTGGATACAGTCTTGATACGGGTGTTTGCGTCCGCCTTGGGGTGGTACGCTGGCAATGGTGCCTTCGAGCATTTTTAGGAGTGCTTGCTGAACACCTTCACCGGAGACATCGCGGGTGATTGAGGTATTTTCACTTTTGCGGGCAATTTTATCGATTTCATCGATGTAAATGATCCCGCGCTGGGCTTCTTCTACGTCCATGTCGGCGACTTGGAGCAGACGGAGGAGGATATTTTCGACATCTTCACCGACATATCCGGCTTCGGTGAGGGTAGTAGCGTCGGCGACGGCGAAGGGTACGTCGAGGACTTTGGCGAGGGTTTGGGCGAGCATGGTTTTACCGCAACCAGTCGGCCCAATCAGTAAGATGTTAGACTTTTGAAGTTCGACACCATCATCGGTGGAGTTAGCTTTATGGACTCCATTGACACCTGTGGGGGGCTGGGCAGTATTGGAACTGGTAGTTTTGGCTTGGGCATAGCTCAAGCGTTTGTAATGGTTGTAAACTGATACAGACAGGACTTTTTTAGCTTCATCTTGACCGATGACTCGATCGTCCAAAAATTTCTTTAGTTCTCGTGGTTTGGGCATCTGACTGATATTCATCGGTACAGATTCACGCTTTTTCCGCTGAGGATCGGGTTTTGTGGGCGGATGTCCTGGCGCACCGTTAGGATCTAGTAATTCTTCATCGAGGATCTCGTTGCACAATTCTACACATTCATCACAAATATAAACCCCTGGCCCAGCAATTAACTTACGAACTTGTTCTTGTGATTTGCCACAAAAAGAACACTTGAGATGGGAGTCATAGTTTTTTGTAGGTGCCATAAAAGAGCGTGCCTCGTGAAGCGATTATAGAATATTAGCAGTTGTTCGATTATCGGCGATTGGTTTGCAGTTATCTTTGATTAATGTACCGAGGATATCGATGGCGGTAGATACTATTCGCCGATAACTGCAAACTGATTTAGATACGTTCGATAATACGATCGATTAAACCATAAGCTTGCGTTTCTGCTGGCGACATCCAAAAATCACGTTCGGTATCTTCGGCGATTTTCTCGATCGATTGTCCGGTATGCTGGGCGAGTAAACCATTGAGATGGTTTTTGAGGTACAGAATTTCTCGTGCTTGAATTTCGATATCTACGGCTTGTCCCTGCGCACCACCGAGGGGTTGGTGAATCATGATCCGGGAGTTGGGTAAGGACATCCGTTTGCCCTTCGCGCCGCTGGATAATAGGAACGCGCCCATGCTTGCAGCTAAACCATAACAAATTGTCACTACGTCTGGACGAATTTGTTGCATTGTGTCATAAATTGCCATCCCAGCAGTAATCGATCCACCTGGAGAATTGATATATAATTGGATATCTTTTTCCGGATCTTCTGCTTCCAAAAATAGCATTTGGGCGACTAATGTATCGGCAACATTATCGTTGACATCAGTACCCAAGAAAATAATTCGTTCGCGCAATAGTCGCGAGTAGATATCGAATGCTCGTTCGCCGACTCCAGATTGTTCTACCACCATCGGAACGACGTTGGCACCTGCGTAGATTCCGCTCTGGCTATAACTAGTAACCGACCCGTAAGTAGAGTTAGATCCAATCATGATAGGGAATATTGTAATAGAAAATCGAGATGATAAGTTAATGGGTAAATTTTACCTATTAACCGAATTATACCAATCTCTATGAATTTAGGCTCTAGTCTTGACGATCGAGCATGGTGTATAAACCCCCCATTCTCCATCGGTGATTATCAACGATCTTTTTCTTTTAACCGTACACCATCTGCGGAGGGCGCAGAAAAAGAAAGATTTAGAGATTTAGAGCTTAGTCACCAATCACCCGCGACTAAAGTGCGGGCTAATAGCTCAAGTCCACTTAAGTGGACTTAATTCAGGTAGCCCGTGATTTATCTACGGGCGGTTGATGACTCAGTACAAGAGCCTGGTATGGTCTCTTAACTATTCTGCCACTGCTTCTGCTAGAATGTCGATCGCTTCAGCTTCGCCAGCGTCCTCTGCATCATCGGCTGGTTTCAAAGAGCCTTCAGGTACCAATTCTACTTTGGCGTTATCTTTGAGCCACTCTAAGGTTTGCTCTTTTTGGAGATCTTCGGTGATGAAACTCCGAAGCCGATTTTCGTCGATATCTTGCCCTACTAATTGAGGCAGAAGTTCGGACATTTTGGCGGCGATAGCTTCGTCTGTTACGACGATACCTTCTTTCTGGGCAATTTCAGCGATCGCGAGTTGCTGTTTGAGGTTATTAATTGCATCGGGGCGACAATTCTCTTTCATTTTGGGAATTGTTTCGCGGGTGAAGAGTTTGTTGACATCCATCCCATACTGACTAAATTGATTAGCCATTTGGTTAAGGATATTCATTGTCTCCCGTTCGAGCATTGTTTCGGGTAAATCTACGTCAGCAATATCGATTAATGCGGTTTCGATCGCATTCATGATATTCTGATCGGTAGATTTTTTCGCTTGCTCTTGGAACCGAGTCGCGATCGATTCTTGGTACTCAACCAGAGTATCAAAATCGCTAGCTTCTTTAGCGAAATCGTCGTCTAAGCTGGGTAATTCCTTCGCTTTGAGATCTTTGAGGACAACATGGAAAATCGCGGCTTGAGCGGCTAAATCTTCACGAGCATAATCTGCTGGGAAGGTGACATTGACGTTGCGAGTTTCGCCGATGCTCATCCCGACGATCCCATTGACGAGATCCGTGATAAATTTGCCTTCGGATAATTCGATATCAAAGTCATCAGCTTGAGCACCGCTAATTTCGGTACCATCTGCCAATTTACCGTTGTAATCAACAACAGCAATATCATCGAGTTGAGCAGCTCTACCAACTACGGGGATAATTGTCGCCTTTTCATCCCGCTGTTTCTCGATAAAGTCAGCAACTTGAGCCGCATCATAAACGATTTCTTCAGCCTTAACAGCTAATCCGGTATAAGCACCCAGCGTCACAGATGGCGGTACATCTACAGTTGCTTTGAAAGTCAAAGTTTGTCCAGGGACAAAAGTTACGAGTAAATCGTCAAAACTAGACGAGATTTGGTAGTTACCAATTGCGGGTACTGCTTCCTGTTTAATCGCATCGTTAATCGCTGGTTCGAGCAGAGCTTCGAGAGCCATTGCTTTGATCTGCGCTTGTCCCATCCGTTGTAAGATTACTTGCCGAGGGATTTTTCCCTTGCGGAACCCAGGAATATTGGCACTGGTGGTCAGTTTTTTGATTGCTTGTTCGTAATATTTAGTCGTTTGGTCTCCGGTAACTTCAATCTCTAAACCAATCCGGCTTTGTTCGAGTTTTTCCTGGGTAACTTTCATAATGCGTATTTCTAACAACAGTCGATGATGAGATTTAATAGGGCTATGCGATCGCGTAATTTATGATATGCTCGATCTAACCATGCAGATTACTAAGGGTACCATGTCCGAGATGTGGTCACATTGCTACATTCACACATTGTCAAAGTAAAATGTGTGGTCGATCGGCACAATCCGCCTATTTGATGATAGTCTATATGTCGATCGTTATTAGAAATAAGGATTAAATTTAAGATCGTGATTTTCCTTCGCCCTAGTCATTTCAGACTTTAACTATTGTATTTGCCTAACACGATCGTAGATCTAGTGCTAAACTATATGCAAAACTTTGAAGATAGAGAGATATCCAGATGCCTTTCGAGCCTAGTTACTTCAAGGCGGACTTTTTTAAAGTGCTGTCAAATCCGGTGCGGATTCAAATTCTAGATACTTTGCGACAGGACGAACAAAACGTCAACTATATCTCCCAGTATCTAGAAATAGAAGCTTCGTCAGTGTCGCAGCAGTTGGCGGTACTCCGACGGCTCAATCTGGTCAAGAGTCGCAAACAAGGCAATTTTGTCTTTTACTCAATTTGCGATCCAGCTATTTTCAAGGTATTAGATGCCGCATTAGAAGTTTTTAACAATCATCTGGTGGAGGTGCGGAACACTTTAGAACAGATGAAATAGAACAAAAAGCAACGGAGTCAAACAGGTGATTCATCGCCAGATTAACTAGTCTGAGTGCGGCGATCTGCTAGATCGCAGTAACGTCCTTGAGCCATTAGATTTGGGACGGGAAAACCTTCAGCTTCGAGTGGTACGAAGATACCTTGAGTAGCATTGAAAGCGAAAATCTTCCCTGTTTCAATCTCATATACCCAAGCATAAATAGCGATTTTCTGAGCGCGTAATTTCGATCTAACTGCGGGATAAGTAGTTAGATTTTCCACTTGGGATAGTACATTTTCTTCGATCGCTAATCTGAGTAATTCTTCCCCACTATATTCGGGGTAATTCTCAGACAATAACAACCGAGTAGACTCAGCATGATACTTCAACCAATCGTTAACCAAAGGCAATTTAGATGATAATTCTTGTAGCTTCAACATCGCTTTCATACTGCCACAATCTGAATGTCCACAGACAACAATATGTTCAACTTTCAGTGATTTGACAGCATATTCGATCGCAGCACCCTCACTACTACTGGTATTACTATGAGGCGGAATAATATTTCCTAAGTTACGAATAATAAATAGTTCTCCTGGCTGGGTTTGGGTCAGCAATCCAGGCGAAACCCTGGAGTCGCAACAAGTGACAAACAGAATTTCTGGGCTTTGGTTATGAGATAAGCTCTCAAACAATTCTTGGTTTCTGGCAAAATAGTTGTTTTGAAACTCACTTAGTCCCCGAATGATTCGCTTGATTGCCATTAGATTTAAAGTAATAATTAGTTTGATAATGTATGAATTAAATATTGCTGTTTATCGGGTAGATGGCCCTGTATTTTTTGGGGCTGCGGAAAGGTTTGTTACTTTCCTGCGCGACCAACCAGAAGTCAAATATTTAATTCTGCGGTTGCGGTTTGTACCAAATATGGATACGACTGGCTTAGTGGCTTTAGAAGATATTTATCATGATTTAGAGCGTCATGATTGCCGCTTACTGCTGACTGGTTTACAGCCCCAAGTTAGACAACTATTAGAACGTTCGGGATTATTAAAGACAATTGGCTTATCCAATTGTTTTGAAACAACGACAGATGCTATTTATTCACTTACCCCCTGGATGGAATCAAGTATTCAATATTTAAACGATGATTTTAAATCGCTGGAATTGAGGGAATTACAGGAATGATTTTAGAATAACTATATGCCATCTTAGAAATAGTCCAGCGTGAAATAAATAATCTTGAATTCATCTAAAAATCATGAAGAATATTGCGGTTCTTCAAAGACATCGAAAAATTTTGCTTTCTTAAGCAGACGCTGTAATTTGTCGATCGATCAATTAGATCGTCACTTAAAAATTAAGCGGTATCGTCAATAGCAAAAGCAGCACCCATCAGGTCTAAAACCTTGTCTTTGAAGGTGATACCAAATTAAATTGAGTAGATGACAGATTGGCTCCTCCCCTTTATAAGGGGATGTTGTCTTGACGCGCTAAACCCTCGGGAAACCCGAGGAGCGCGCGTCGCTGGGTGGGGTAGATATCTGTCGCTTTAATTCAATCGATTGGGATGACAAGTTTTTGAATTGCAGTATAAATCCCCATTGCAAAAATGACCGTCTGTCTTCTACCATCGTTAGAATTACTAAAATATGGGTAAAATTAGTTTAAAAGTCGTGCCATCTTCTTCTAGAGATTCGATTGTAGGGTGGCTGGGTGAATCATTGAAGATTAAAGTAAAGGCTCCGCCGGAAAAAGGTAAAGCTAATGCTGCGGTAATTGATTTAATCGCTGCCAAATTAGGTATAGACAAGCGATCGATCTCAATCTTTAGTGGTGAATTATCTTCGTTAAAAATATTAGAAATCGATGGTTTAGATGATGCTCAGATTTTAGAGGCGATCGATCGATCTGAAAACAGCAACGCACCACACCGCACCAGCAACACCCAAAATTCCGAGTAACATCATTTGTCTGGCACTACTGACGATCGAAGATGGGAGTAAATATTTGGATTCGATCGAATAGATCCTAAACTATCGAGTAGAATTAGATTTAGATCGCTTCATAACTATCGATACCAGTGGAGGTAGCTTTCTTGTCTGATTCATATCGGGTTGCAATTTTAGGAGCAACAGGTGCCGTCGGTACGGAATTAATCGAACTATTAGCCAGTCGCAATTTTCCGATTGCCGAGCTTAAACTATTTGCGTCGCCAAAGTCCGCAGGTACAAAGTTAAAGTTTCGAGGTGAGGAAATTACGGTAGAGACTGTCGGGGAGAAATCTTTTGACGGGATTGATATTGTCTTAGCCTCCGCTGGCGGTTCGACATCAAAGGCTTTAGCAGCTCAAGTAGTCGCTGCTGGCGCGGTGATGATTGATAATTCCAGTGCGTTTCGGATGCTTCCCGATGTACCGTTAATCATTCCTGAAGTCAATCCTGAAGCCGCAGAGCATCATCAAGGCATTATCGCCAATCCCAACTGTACGACGATTTTAATGGCGGTAGCAGTCTACCCGCTCCACCAAATTCAACCGATTCAACGCATCGTAGCCGCGACTTATCAGTCAGCTAGTGGCGCAGGTGCGCGAGCAATGGCGGAAGTCGAAACTCAGAGTCGGGATATTCTCGATGGTAAAACACCCAAACCGGAAATTTTCCCCTATCCGTTAGCATTTAATTTATTTCCCCACAATACCCCGATCGACGAACATGGGTATTGTGAAGAAGAGATGAAAATGGTCAACGAAACTCGGAAGATTTTCGGTACGCCAGATTTACGAGTCACTGCTACGTGTATTCGTGTTCCGGTACTCCGTGCCCACTCGGAAGCCATTAACCTCGAATTTGCCAAACCGTTCGATCCAGATACGGCTCGATCGATCTTAGCGACTGCTCCTGGTGTAAAATTAGTAGAAGACTGGAAAAATAATTACTTTCCGATGCCGATCGATGCTTCGGGCAAAGATGACGTATTAGTCGGACGGATTCGTCAGGATATTTCTCATGCGAATGGGTTGGAGCTATGGCTCTGCGGCGATCAAATCCGCAAGGGTGCAGCGTTGAATGCGGTGCAGATTGCTGAATTATTGATTGAGAAAAATTGGCTTAAACAGAAGTAGATGGTTTGATTGGTGTCGGAGATCTTTACCCCCAACCCCCTTATAAAGGGGGCTTTCCGGCTCCCTCCCCTTGGAAAGGGGAGGGCTGGGGTGGGGTAAAAATCTACGCAGCTAATCAAGCATCATTTGGATGGACAGAGCGATATTGAAACCCAACATCCAAAACGTCAAATATTACTGGTGGGGTTGGGCGGGTTTGAATGAGATTTATAGTTCATTCGTGATTGATAGCATAAAGCGGATGCGTTCCGGTCGGGTTCCCCGACCATGGAAACGCACCAAGCACCCGCCCCTACAGATCCGATGATTTCCCTTTCCCCTTTCCCCTTTCCCCTAACCTATGACAATTGATTTCGGACGAGTCATCACAGCAATGGTTACACCCTTCGACAGCGAGGGGAATGTCCACTATGCAGAAGCAGAGAGATTAGCGGCGTATTTAGCCGACAATGGTTCTGATGGAATCGTCGTCTGTGGAACGACGGGGGAATCGCCAACATTGAGTTGGGATGAAGAATATCAACTATTTCAAGTCGTTCAAAAAGCTGTCGCTGGGAAAGCCAAAGTAATTGCCGGAACTGGATCGAATTCTACCAGTGAAGCGATCGAAGCCACCCAAAAAGCTGCTAAACTAGGAGTAGATGGCAGCCTCCAAGTAGTGCCCTACTATAATAAGCCGCCGCAAAGTGGTCTGTATCAGCATTTCGCCGCGATCGCTTCAGCATGTGACCTACCGATGATGCTCTACAATATTCCTGGGCGCACAGGACAACAGCTAGAGCCAGACACAATTGCTAAACTAGCTAAATTAGACACAATTGTTGCAATCAAAGAATCCACGGGTAATCTAGATATAGCGAGTCAAATTCGCAGCCTTACCCCGCCAGATTTTGCGATTTATTCAGGTGATGACTCCTTAACCCTCCCAATCCTATCAGTAGGCGGTGTCGGAGTCGTCAGCGTTGCCAGTCATTTAGTTGGAAACCAAATCCAGGCAATGATTTCAGCATTTACATCCGGTCAAAATCAGGTAGCAACTCAACTCCACATCCAAATGTTACCACTGTTCAAAGGTCTATTTTTCGCCCCCAACCCCATGCCGATTAAAGCCGCTCTCAAACTCCAAGGCTGGGAAGTAGGCTCACTCCGCCTCCCCATGTGCGAATTACCCGCAGAATCATTACCCCAACTCCAACAGCTTCTTCAACAACAAGGCTTAATTTAATCGATAAATAATACTCTCTGAAAGCCTAGCATTTACCACTCACAAATAACCTCTCTGCGTCCTCTGCGCCTCTGTCTTGATTCGCTATACCGTCGGGGTACCCGACGAGCGCGAATCGCTGCGGTTAAAAAAAAGATCGGAAGAACGGGTATATTGACACCCAAAATATTGACCGATCGCCGATATTATGATACAACTAAGGTAACGAGAAAAAATTGTCAATTAGCTCAGAAACCGCCAGGTTAAAATTTGACAAATAAATAGCAGAAGCTGAGTCGGTAAGATTGGATTAGAATCCATTAAATTCTAGAAATACCGCAAGTCGATCGGACGGTGACAAACCAGGTCTTAGTACTTACGATCTACGTCGGTGTTAGATACAAATATTCAGTTAGTTTAATCATAGCCAGTGCAAATTTCCAGCGCATAGTTTCAGCTTGTTAGCGAGTTATATTATTTTGATTAAGGCTTGAGGGTAGAGCGTTATAGCAACTACCTGTCGATCTTTTCGTTTACGTTGTAGATCAAATTAGAAAAAGTAATCTAACTTGCGATTCTCCCAGTGAGAAGCTCTCGGGAACGAAATCACTGCCATGGTTATTCAAAATCTTCGCTCTTAACTAATCGGCAATACAGCTAACTGAGTAAAATCGCTGCGATTAGTTAATCGAAATCATCAGTTTTGTCCAACAATTTATTCAATCTATCTTTAGTTATCTAAATGCGTCCAATCATTAAATCGTCCGTGGCACCAGCAGTTAAAAAGAATCCTAACGAACCTACACTCAAAATCATCCCATTGGGTGGTTTGCATGAGATTGGTAAAAATACTTGCGTCTTTGAAATCAACGACGAAATCTTATTATTAGATGCTGGATTAGCTTTTCCTACCGATGGAATGCACGGTATCAATATCGTCTTGCCAGATATGACTTATCTGCGCGAAAATCAGCATAAAATCAAAGGGATGATCGTCACCCACGGACATGAAGATCATATCGGTGGTATCCCTTATCACCTCAAGCAATTTGATATCCCAATTATCTATGGCCCTCGCCTCGCGATGGCTCTATTGCAAGGTAAATTAGAAGAAGCTGGGGTAGCTGACCGCACTAAAATCAAGACAGTCGCGCCGCGTGATATCGTCAGAATTGGCGAATCATTCTTCGTCGAGTTTATCAGAAATACTCACTCGATCGCTGATAGCTTTACAGTCGCACTCCATACTCCCGTTGGCGTAGTAATTCACACTGGAGACTTCAAATTCGACCATACCCCAGTGGATGGCGAGGCGTATGACTACGCTAAACTAGCCGAGCATGGCGAAAAAGGTGTGTTGTGTCTAATCAGTGACTCCACCAACTCCGAAATACCTGGATTCACACCATCCGAGCGTTCCGTATTCCCCAACCTCGAACGGTTTATCAGTACGGCGAAAGGACGAGTAATGGTAACAACATTCTCATCCTCCGTTCACCGGATCAACATGACGATCGAGATCGCCATGAAGTACAATCGTAAAGTCTGCGTTGTTGGTCGATCGATGCTCAATGTCATCGCTCATGCTCGGAACCTCGGCTATATCAATTGTCCCGATAACGTCTTTGAGCCACTTCAATCAGCAAACCATCTCCCTGATAATCAAGTCCTGGTATTAACTACTGGCTCCCAGGGTGAAACTCTCGCCGCGATGACTCGGATTGCGAATGGTCAACATCGCCAAGTGAAGATCCGCAAGGGCGACACAATTCTGTTCTCAGCGAACCCAATTCCAGGCAACACCATCGCCGTAGTCAACACCATTGACAAATTGATGATGCAGGGTGCTAACGTCATCTACGGACGCGATAAGGGCATTCACGTTTCTGGACATGGTTGTCAGGAAGATCAAAAACTGATGTTAAGTCTGACTCGTCCTAAATACTTTATCCCAGTTCACGGCGAACACCGGATGTTAATTAAACATTCTCAAACCGCTCAAAGTACCGGAATTCCCGCCGAGAATATGGTAATCATCGATAACGGTGATATCGTCGAACTGACTGAAAATAGTATCTGTAAAGCTGGTAAAGTACCTTCAGGTATTCAACTAGTCGATAATGCGGGTATCGTCCACGACCAAGCACAGGTCATGGAAGAACGCAAACAGCTTGCTGGTGATGGTGTCGTAACTGTTGCGCTAGCGATCGGATTAGATGGTAAGATGATGGTCAAACCTCAGGTTAATCTCCGAGGGGTGGTGACTGCTGTAGATCAGTCATTAATTGCTGCATTAATTCAAAAAACGATCGAGAATTGCTTGATCGATCGTTGGGACAGATTCGCTCGTACATTTGAATCTGGTCAAAGTGAGATAGACTGGGCAGGTCTCCAAGCCGAGTTAGAATCTTCCCTCCAACGGTTAGTCCGGCGCGAGTTGCAAAGTAAGCCACTATTGGTATTGATGATGCAAACTCCAGAGGACGATTCTACTCCTCGCAAGGCTAGCATTCCAGTTAGTGCTGGTGTAGGCGTAGGCGTTCCAGTCGGTGCTGCTGCTGGTTCTAGCCCTAGTCTCGCCCCAATCGGTCGTCGCAAACAACGTTCGACGGCAAAAGCTGGAGCTTAGATTTAGTCAAAGTTAGAATTAAATAAGATAAAAATGAATCAAATCGATCGCGATCTGGTTCATTTTTTGGTGTTTTGGAATAGCAAGGAACTCAAATAGGATCGCTATAGACAACAAAACTACCTTCAGTAATGCTGTAAAGGTAGTTTTTGTTATCCACGGCATATCTCGGTGAAAATAGCCAATTACTTTAGTCACGATCTAAATAGGTAATATAGTCCTACCTCGATTGGGCTGAATCTATAACAATAGATAGATGTGGGCATAGGGGTAGAACTAATAAGCTAGATCGATAGCAGTTAAAGATACATCAAAATAGCAAATATCTTCTCTTACTAAAGAAAGGTAGACGAGAACATAAATTAACTCAATCTACTTAAACAACTACGGCGATCACTCTTGGTGCTGGATTAAGATTCTATCAGAGTGTAAAGCAAAGGGAGAGTATCCCGATAGACAATTTATTGAGGATCTGGAGCAAGTATTAATGGCACTTACCTACGCAATTCTGTCCGTGTTAGCCGATCGACCACAGAGTAAAAATGACATCATTAAATACTTTGAAAACTCGCTTGGATTTTTTTGGAAAGCCAGTCATCAACAGATTTATGCAGAGCTAGAAACGCTCGAACGACAAGGGTGGATTAATGTCGATCGAAACCCGCAACAGCGATATCGACTAAATCCACTAGGCAGACGACAGCTAACTGAATGGATTAATAAATCCTGCGAATTACGTCAGATTCAAGATGATTTTTTGGTTAAATTGCTTGCAGATAGTTCGACTAATCTCTCAGTAATTCAGCAAAAATTAACCAGATGTCAACAACGACATCTGGAAAAATTATTATTGTATCAGATTATCGAAGAGCAGTGTTTTTCAAATTCACAACAGCGATCGACTACAAAAATATTTTCGTGTCTTACGCTACAGCAGAGCATTTGTCACGAACAAGAATGGATCGAGTGGTGTTACGAGTCGATATCGACACTGAAGATCCTCCAAAATCGAGCTAATCAACAAAAATTAATTTACGATTTTAACTAATCAAATCTCTAATACTAATATTCAATAAATATCATTGTTGTTTCGATTTATTCCCTGTCGTTGGTGCCGATTAAGATATTGGTAAACCGTATTTTCAAGTAATTGTTATTAATAGATTGAGTATTATTATCGATTTCTGCCATTACCACCCTGTAAATTTGTAATCATGCTAAATAAATTATTCATTCTGACTCTTTTCGGGATTGCCACTGTTGCTATAGCTCACCCTGGAATAATTACCACATCACAAACTACTAATGAAGTCTCATCAACAGAAAGGTTTATATCTACTGAAATAACTAAAATAATAGTGGCGATAAATAAGATACTTTAATTAAATTCACTCAGGTTGTGACAAAAGGAATGCTATGTGTTGAGAAGACAATGTTATATTAGAATAACATCACAAAGATACTCCTGTTGAGGAAATTGCGGTGGCGATTAGCTCGATCTTCACTATACTTGATTTAGGTATATTATGGCGATCAATCGACTAAATAACTATTTATGACTATGCTGTTCAAATCCTTGCCAGTCTTTGCCAACTTTAATCGTGATATCAGAATAAAGATTTCCAGTCGTGCTAATTTCAGCCTTACCAACACCCAAACTATTCGCGACATCCTGACTAGTGACTAGTTCACCTTGTTGGGCAATAATTTGGGTAGTTTCCAGATTTTCTTTGAGGACTTTGGGATCTTTATCCAACTGAACATTTTGATAGCCAGCTTTTTTGAGTTTAGAGATCAGCCGTTTTGTTGCATCTGGATAGTAGCCAGTATCTTGTACTTTGATTCTTAGGCTTTTAGCAGATTTAGCTGTGTCTTTAACTTGACCGAGATCGAAATATTTCGCCATCATATTCTGAATTCCAACCGCATCTGGTAGCCAATAACTAACGCTATGTTTACCATCGCCGTTATAGTCACCAGGCATGATTAATGTTTGAATCCGATCTTTACCTTTACTCTGATCGAAAGTAAATCCACCGATCGCCATCATTTCCTCTACACTCAGATTAGTATCGACACTATCATTGACGATCGACATAAGCTGCGGAATTCTAGTGACAGTTGCTGGATCTGCCCACTGTTCTAACATCGCTCTCACGACCATTTGCTGACGCTGCATTCTCCCGACATCACCATTAGCATCATGACGAAAGCGGAGAAAATTCAACAGCTTGTGTCCATCTAAATGTTGTTTACCAGCTTTAAAATTTACATAAAAATGTTGAGAGTCATCCTGATATTTGATGTCTTTAGAAATCGTCACTGTCAGACCATTGAGCGCGTCAATTAGTTTTTCTAGTCCGAAGTTATTCAACCGAATATAGCGATCGATCTGAACTCCTTGTAAGGTACTACTAACTACCTTAGCTGCTTCGGCGACACCGCTTTCATGATCGATCGCATTGATTTTTTCAGACTTCCCATTTACCGCTACTTTCGTATCGCGAGGAATACCAAAGATCACGACTTTATTAGTAACAGGATCGAATCGCAGCAGCATCATCGTATCCGATAGCCCATCTAGAGAATTAATCTCAGCATCGTAGCCAGTCTTTTTCCTTTCTTTACCATCACTATTTTTGATATCTGAGAGATTTGTTTTAATCCCCAATAGCAGAATATTGACTGGTTTACTAATTACAGGCATCTGTAAAGTGCTGCGTGAAAAAGACTCATTTTGACGAAATGCTGCTGCTTCTGTCGAACTGAGTTCTCGTTTGAGCAAAGGTGTATTTGATAAAGAGCTAGCGATTAATCCTCCACCAACTAAGGATATTAATCCCACCCCAATCAAGCCTAGACATATTTTCCAATTAGGTTTCCGGCGTTTGAGTAATTTATGCTGCGTTGCTTTCGGAGGAGATGATATTGATTTGAGATCTTTCATTCGCATCGACTTATATTTTACCAAGCAAGGAATGCTCCAAATCCAAAAATATTCTCATTATCTTCCAATTGCCTTGAATCTGTCTTGAATCTGTCTTGGCTGTTTGTGCTGGCGAGATTCTACCTTAGTTTCGTGAACTTCTGCCATTAAACCAATCAGATCCATTATCTTTATCAGTTTCAAGTTTTTTAAGCTTGGATCGATCGATAGGTACAAAATTTTGACTAGTCTTGGCAACTGTTTGCTTGGGTTTAAGAAAGCCAGATGTTAGACAACCGGAAAGATCCTCATCTTTTAATAATTGATTGGATACAGCCCGATCTGATACTTTCAGGCGAGTTCCATGAGGTTGCTTGGCTAGACAACCAGAAAGATCTTCATCATCTCTTATTTCAGGATAATCTTGCATAATGAGAATATAAATAGATGGAATAGAATGTAACCTTAAACGAGTTGATAATTTGGGATCAATACTCGATCGATCTCATAGATAATGCCATTTTTAGCGGATATAGCTGTTGACAATACAGTGGAGTCACCAATTTTGATTCCATCACTTAGATCGATATAAATTAGCGAACCATCTATAGCTGTAAGAGTGATGTTTACATTTCCTTGGACACAACATATATTTAGCAAGTCTTGATATGTCAGCTTTTTAGGCACGATATGAACACTCAAGATCTTAGCTAATAGAAAAATATCTTGTGACAACCGTAATAACGTATCTTTTGGTAACTCCGAAAATGCTCGATCAATTGGAGCAAATATCGTAAAGTCACCCTTGCCATTTAAAGTTTTAGCAAGCCCTGCAACTTTAACAGCAGTACCAAGTGTTTTAAGTCTTTTTGTATTAAAGACAGTATCAATAATACTAGTCATAGTGAGGTATAGAATATTGAATTATAGTGATATCATGAGGATAAATGATATCCTTGTAAATCTATAATATGATAGTCAAATCAGGATTGACAAGGTTATAGAATAGTGATTGGGCTAGATTCATATCAACTGATATACGTTTTAAGCTGATCTATATCGATCGTTTAGAGCGTTTAGATTCAATTGATTGCTAGACTAAAGCTTTAATCGGATATTGCGATGACAAATCCTTTGTTGTATAGTCGAACATCAATCGGGATATTCTGCGGTCTGATTTTTTTGCTAGAGATTATAGCTCCAACCGAATATGTATTTGGGCACTTATATATTGCTCCGCTACTACTAGCTAGTTTCCAGTTAAGCAGAACCGATATATCAAAAGTAACAATAGTCGGAATATTTTTAACATTACTAGACTTTATAATTCCTAATAGTTCTTATTTGAGTGCATTGGATTTTGGCTCACTACCGATTCATACCCTGGTGAATAGACTAAATGTCGTAGTTGTCTTGCTACTGACAAATTGGCTGATTCAACGTAATCTAAGCTATGCAGAGCAGATTGATATTCAAACCGAGGAGATTGCCTATCATAAAGCAGAACTAATCGCGCAATTATCACTTGCTAAAATGCGTGAAGATTTCGTCCATACCTTGACACACGATCTCAAAACTCCCTTGTTAGGTGGGATTGAAACTATTAAATCTTTTCAACAAGCACAATTTGGAGTAATAAGTTCGATTCAAACTCAGGTATTAACAATGATGTCTCAATCACAACAAAGATCGCTTCAGCTTGTAGAAACTCTCCTCGATATTTATCGCAACGATGCAGAAGGTTTGGTGTTGCAATGTCAATCGATCGATCTATGGTCTCTAGCAAAAGAATCGATCGATGCGGTGAGAGTTTTAGGGTTAGAGCGCGAGGTTAAGCTAAACTTAAAATGCTATGAATTAGCAGATCGACAGCTTGGAGTAACTGCCGATCCATTACAATTAAGTAGAGTATTTAGTAATTTACTTAGTAACGCTATTTATCATTCACCGCGTGGTGGACAAATCGATGTCACAATCTATCACAATCAGCATCGATATATCGTGCAAGTTGCAGATCGAGGTCAAGGAATAGATCCTGCCGATCTACCACTATTATTTGACCGATTTTATCAAGCTCATCAGCAGGTACAAGGATCTGGATTGGGGCTATATTTATCCCGCCAAATAGTTGAAGCACATGGTGGTAGAATTTGGGCAGAATCAGAATTGCCTCAAGGTACAAAGTTTTGTTTTAACTTGCCAATCGGCATCTAATTTAATGACTGATTTATTGAACTTATTATTGGTTGAAGACGATCCACTATTTCGGCTGGGTTTGGCTACTTGTCTGCAACGAGATCCAACGATTGAGTCCGTCACAGAAGCATCAGATGGTGAAACTGCACTTAGCTTAGTCAAAAAACAAATTTTTGATGTTGTTATTCTCGATCTAGGTTTGCCTGGATTGGGTGGGATCGAAACTTGTCGTCAGCTCCAACAGTTATATCCCGATTTACCCATCCTGATTTTGACTTCTCATCCAGACAAACAGTTGGTATTAAAACTAATTGAAATAGGTGCAAAAGGCTATTGTCTCAAGGGAATTGATGCCGAAAAATTGGTCTTGGCAATTCGATCGATCTCAATGGGTGCGACTTGGTGGGATCGCAATGCTAGCAACCAGATTCATTCTACAATTATTCAGGTGCAGGAATCGCCGCTTGTTGTTAATGCTCAGTCTAAAATTAATCAAGTTGAAAAATTACCGCCGTCTGTTAATGAGTTTCAATTGACTAAGCGAGAATTAGAAGTATTAACTCTAATTACTCAGGGTAGAACCAATCAACAAATTGCCGAAATACTATTTATTACTTCTGGTACAGCAAGAGTTCACGTTCATGCTATCTTACAAAAACTAGATGTAACCGATCGGACTCAAGCAGCAATTTTTGCTCTACAACAAAATTTGTGCTCTTAAAGATAGAATTAACAGCTAAAAGAAATATATTAGAGATACATTTTATTGTGGTGAAGATAGTTCAGGCAATTACATCAACAAGAGAGCTAGTCAGAAACTAAGGAAACTAATTTCCACTACCTTCAGTTCTTTAAATCTAATAAATCGATCTAATTAAGCTAAATCCGTCATGCCCAATCTTCGCTCTAACCGCCAGAATTTAATTAATAGCCTGCGACAGCAAGGGGGATGGCTGATTGGCTATCTGCTCATCTTGAGCGTGGTTGCTTGGCTGTGTACGGAAGTATGGGAGAAAGAAGCATTTAGTCTCGATCGATCTTTATTATTATGGATTCATCAATTTGCCAATCCTCAACTCGATCGTGTGATGCTATTTATTACCGCTCTGGGCAATCCAGGCATGGTAATCACAGTTTTTATTATTACTATCGTTTGGCTGGGGATGAAGCGGCGATATACTGATGGATTCAGATTTCTAATTATCTGTGTGGGTGGATTATTAATCAATCAAGTAATGAAGTTATTTTTTGCTAAACCTCGCCCCGAATTATGGACGCGATTAATTAGCGAACATTCCTTTTCTTTTCCAAGTGGTCATGCCGTTGGTTCGATGGTTGTGTATGGATTTATTGGTTATATCTTAGCCAGAGAGTTTCCTGTTTATCAAAGATATATTTATGCGGCTGCTAGTATTCTAATTATCGCAATCGGGTTTAGTCGGCTATATCTAGGCGTACACTATCCCACAGATGTTATTGCCGGATATGGAGTAGGTATATTGTGGCTGATTACTTGTTTAAAAGTAAGATTTTAGACACTATTAGTTGAGATTTTAACCTCTTATACGGTCTTTATTTAGTACAGTTAAATCGATAAAATCATAGCGATCGAGCCAACAAAGCTGCTTGAGTTCGATCGCGCACATTTAAGCAACTAAGAATATTAGTCACGTAATTTTTGACGGTATTTTCCGATAGAAATAAGGCGTTAGCAATCTCGCGGTTATTTGCGCCAGAGGCAATCAATCGTAGTACTTCTAGCTCTCTAGAAGTCAATAATTCCAGTTCTGGCGGTGGTGGGTTAGAAATTGTCTCTGGTACTAATAATACTTTTTCTAGCAAGCCTGGGCCGAGTTGAGTGTGTCCTTTATACACGGCACGAATTGCTGAAGCGATTTGATCCGGTTCGGTATCTTTTAATAAGTAGCCTTTTGCACCTAATCGCATTGCTTGAGAGACATATTCATCATCATCAAAAGTTGTTAATACGATTACTTTAGTCTGTGGATATGATTGAGAAATTGCTTGAGTTGCAGCTACTCCATCCATCACAGGCATCCGAATATCCATCAAGACAATATCGGGGTGGAGCATGGCAATTTGATCGTTGGCGTAGCCTTCCAGCATGGAAATCGCTTTTTGACCATTTTCAGCTTCACCAATTACTTGCAGATCGGGACTGCACTCCAGCATACTTTTAATGCCCTGGCGAATAATATGCTGGTCATCAACGATTAAAATTCGGATCATCGCAGTTGCAGTTGGGGTAGTGAAATTGAGATACAGCAACCATTCCCAGGTTGACTTTTGACGTGAAATTTACCGCCCAGAGCGACGGTGCGTTCTTGCATTCCTCGGAGTCCGAAACCAGTCGTATTGCGATCGGGATTGAAGCCACGTCCATTATCGGCGATCGATAGCTCAATTGAGCCATATTCTTTGGTGAGTTGGACGACGATTTCTTGCGCCTGAGCGTGTTTGTGGATGTTGGTTAAGGATTCTTGGACGATCCGATAGAGGGTAGTGTCGATTTCTAGGGTTAGAGTAGTCGGGATGTCGATTTTGCAGGTGGGAGTGATGCCTGTATTGTGCTGAAAATCGGTGAGTAATTTTTGGACAGCTACCGTCAAGCTCTTTCCTTGTAAGGGATTAGAGCGGAGGACAGAGATCGATTTGCGGATTTCTAGCATCGCCTCTGCACCTAGTTGTTTGGCTTGCTTGAGGAAGGTGTGAGCGCGAGCTGGATCGGTTTCCCAAAATAGCAAAGTGTTATTAATTTGAATGGTTTGGGCTGATAAGGTGTGCCCTAAACTATCATGAATCTCGCGGGCAATCCGGTTGCGCTCTTGGAGCGTGGCTTGATCTTCGATCCGCAGCGCATATTGGCGGAGTTGAATGTGAGCGGTTTCTAATTCTTCGCGAATCTGACGTTCGGCGAGGAGGGCGTTGATTAATAATAGGGCAAAAATTAGCGATGAACCGGACATCAGGACATTACTGATCCGCCAATCCCAAACTGTTGAGAGAATGCGATCGCGCACAATTGGCTTCGTCAATATCATTGTACCGTAAGTGAGCAGCCCCAAAACAAGGATAAATATCTGACCCGATCGAGCTAGCAAGATACAACTTCGCATTACTAGCACCAACCATAGCACCAAGACCGATCGAGCCGACAAACCGAACCCAGTCACCGCGAGAAAAATTAGACCGCATTCAGCAGCCGTATAGAGCCATCTGGTTGCGATCTTTCCCGTCGGCAATCGCAATCGCATCAAGCCAAATAACCCGATCGATATGACCCGCAATACTAGCAGCCAAGAAAACTCAAACGGCAATAGTATTTCCATAAAAGCAGCGGTGCCTAAGAACAGCCATTCTAGGATCGGTAATAAGCGAAATGGTTGGGAAATGTTGCCGAGCATGGTCATGTCCCGAAATAGATAGTCGTTCATTGTTTATATCCGATTTCGATCAAGTAGCAACAGATACATTCCTCCCCGATTTGCGGCTACCAACTAGGAAAAAAGTCATGGGTGCCTGATTACTTTATAACTAGTGAGGTTAGGAAAATTGGTTCTATCGAGAATTATTTTCCACCTCTATGATGGAGGTATAAGCACTGGACGGGAAAAATTATGACCGATCGCATAGCTATTCATAACGATCCTCAAACCCATGACTTAAATGGTTTAGGGGAAAATAAAATTCAGTCAGATGCCAACTCCGCCTTGGTAATTGTCGATCCTTCGATAGATAAGGATGAAGCGGAGCAATTGCAATTAGAATCCCCCGCACAAGAAGGTCGCTCTTGGGGCAAAACTGCCGTGTTATTTGGGGCAGTTTTGGGCGTAGGCGCATTGGGATTTTGGGGAATTCGGAATTTTAGTGCCAACTCTGTCCCGAAAGAGAAACTCGATCGAAAGCTCAAAGTTACCCCCGTATTAGTCGCTACAGCGATCCAAAAAACTGTCCCCGTCCAGATTAACGCGATCGGTACCGTTCAGTCTGGTTTAAGTGTTTCAGTTACGCCGCAAGTTAGCGGGCGAATTAATGGAGTTTTCTTCAAAAAAGGTCAAGAAATCAAGAAGGGACAACTCTTATTTACGATCGACCAACAATCTCAAACTGCGGTGATTCAACAGGCTCAGGGTGTGATCCTCAAGGATGCGGCACTAGTCCAACAGGCGCAAGCGACGCTGGATAAGGATACTGGATTAATTGCTACCGCTCAAGCTACCTTGCAAAAAGATTTACAAGCGATCGAGCAAGCGAAATCTACACTAGATAAGGATACTGGACTAATTACATTAGCTCAAGCCAATCTCACCAAAGACCAAGGATTAATCAGACAGGCAAAAGCCGTCCTCGCCAAGGATATCGCCCAATCTAAATATGCCCAGGGGCAAAGCCAACGGTACGGCAATTTGTACAAACAGGGTGCTGTCAGCCAAGATCAGGCGCAGCAATACTCCGCAAACGGTCAGGTAGCCGTCGCCAATATTCAAGCTGACACCGAAGCAATCCGTAATGCCGAAGCAGTTGTACAGGGCGATCTCGCAGCGATTAAAAACGCTCAGGCGACAGTACGCGGCGACCAAGCGGCAATTAAAAATGCCGAAGCAGTAGTACAGGGCGATCGAGTCGCGATCGAAAACGCCAGAGCCGTAGTACGCGGCGACCAAGCGGCAATTCGCAACGCCCAAGCCGGAATGGGTTCCGACCAGGGCACATTGAAAAATGCTCAAGTTCAACTGGGTTATACCAAAATTTACGCTCCGATTGATGGTCGAGTCGGGAATATCCTAGTACAGATCGGGAACGTAGTTCAACCTAGTGGCAACACTCCGCTAGCATCGATCGTACAGATCGACCCAATTCAAGTTTCCTTCGCCGTGCCAGCGTCTAATTTACCTGAAATTCAAAAACAGACCAAAGGCGGCAAACTCCCCGTCAGCATCAAGCTAGCCGCCACTGACAGCCAACCAATTTCGGGATTGCTCTCGTTTGTCAATAACACGGTAGACAACACAACTGGCACGATTCAGTTAATTGGTGACTTCAACAATACCGACGGGAAGCTATACCCTGGGCAATATGTCAATGCAACTCTAACCCTGAGTGAGACACCTAACGCGATCGTCGTACCGTCCCAAGCCGTGCAGAATGGCCCAAATGGTCAGTTTGTCTTTGTCGTCAAACCAGATCTGACCGTCACAAATACGCCAGTAGTGGCGACTAGTGCAGCGGATGGCTTGAATGCGATTAAAACGGGGCTTAAAGCGGGCGATAAGGTTGTAATCGATGGTCAAGCTAATTTAGTTGATAGTGCTCAGGTGAAGGTCAAAGAGCCTGGAGCAGGTAAACCGGATACTGGGGCAAAATCTGGAGATTCGATCGCACCCACTACCGATCCTAAATCTGGCGATATTCTCAAGCCTAGTCAGGATGCTAGTCCAGCCGCACCATCTGGCGATCCAGCCAGTGATAAGCCTCATAAATGGTCTGGGAAAGGTCGATCGAACCCTGATGCACCAGCGGCATCGCCTAGCCCTGATGCTCAGAAACCTTGATACTGGCTACGCTTGAGATCTACCCACCCCGCCCTATGGGCACCCCTCCGAGGAGGGGATTTTAAGAAGGGGTTTCTAGTTTTCTCAATAGAAGGTGTCTAAGAAATTTAGTTGTCAAATCAAAGTCCAACCCAATCGCAGATTGGGCAAAATCCCCTCCTCGGAGCGAAAAGTGCGGTCTTGGGGTTTCCCCAAGTGGAGCACCTTTTCAAGACAGGGGTGCCCGAAGGGCGGGGTGGGTAGATCTCCGCCGAAGTCCAATCAAACCCAAAGCGAAACCCGATGAACCTCTCTGAACTCTACATTCGCCGCCCAATCATGACCACCCTCGTCATGATTGGCATCCTGATCTTCGGCTGGATGAGCTATCAAACCCTCCCCATCAGCTACCTCCCCAACGTAGACTACCCCACCATTCAAGTCACCGCCTCCCGCCCCGGAGCCAGTCCCGAAAATATGTCCGCGTCTGTCTCCCGCCCGCTCGAAAAGCAATTTTCTAGCATCGCCGGATTAGATACGCTCAGTTCTACCAGCACCCTCGGCAAAACTCAACTCACCCTCCAATTCAATCTCAGTCGGAATATTGACGATGCTGCCCAGGATGTGGAAGCGGCGATCCAAGCCTCCTCGGGACAGATTCCCAACGACTTACCCAATCCCCCAACCTATAGCAAAGTCAACCCCGCCGATCAACCAATCCTCTATCTCTACCTCAAATCTCCCACCCTTCAACTGTCCGAAGTCGATAGCTACGCCCAATCCTACATCGCCCAGAAACTTTCGACGATTAGCGGTGTCGCTCAGGTGCAACTCTATGGCTCTCAAAAGTACGCCACCCGCATCCAAATTGACCCCCAGCAATTGGCGAGTCGGCAACTCGGTTTAGAGCAAGTCCAGACGGCAATTCAGCAGGGGAATGTCAACTTACCCACGGGAAGTCTGTCGGGGAAATTTAAGAACTTTGCTGTGCAAACTAACGGTCAGCTCAAGGATGCCGCCGCCTATCGGAAACTCATTGTCGCGTACAAAGATGGTGCGCCAACTTATTTAGAACAACTCGGACGCGTGGTTGACAGCGTAGAAAACGATCGAGTCGCCAGTTGGTATAACGATGACCGAGCAATCATCCTGGCGATTCAGCGACAACCAGGTACTAATACAGTAAAAGTTGTCGATACGATCAAAAATCTCCTACCCAGTATCCGCACGCAGATTCCTGCTTCGATCGAACTAGGGGTGATGTATGATGCGGCTCAATCGGTACGAGATTCGGTCGATGATGTCAAGTTTACGCTGGTATTGACGATCGGTTTAGTCATCTTAGTTATCTTCCTGTTCTTACGCAACTTATCCGCCACAATTATTCCCAGTCTGGCATTACCCGTCTCGCTGATTGGCACCTTCGCGGTGATGCAGCAACTCAACTTCTCCCTCGATAACTTATCGCTGATGGCGTTGACGCTCTCGGTGGGGTTTGTAGTGGATGATGCGATCGTGATGCTGGAGAATATCGTTCGCCATCTAGAAATGGGTGAAAGTCCTTTACAGGCGGCTCTCAATGGTTCTAGAGAAATCAGTTTTACAATCTTATCGATGACGCTTTCCCTCGTCGCCGTATTTATCCCAATGCTGTTTATGGGCGGCTTATTGGGACGACTATTCCATGAATTTGCTGTGACGATCGCCGTCGCCATTTTAGTCTCAGGATTTGTATCTCTGAGCCTCACCCCGATGCTGTGCAGTCGGTTCTTACGTCCAGTAGACCACAGCAAACAAAGCCGCTTTTACAAGGCTTCAGAAGCAATGTTCGATCGAGTCCTCACTGGATACGATTGGAGTCTAAAAAAAGTGATGAAATATCATCTCACCACGATGATTTTTTCCGCAGTTTTATTAATCGCCACTGTCGGATTATTTACCCTCGTCCCCAAAGGATTTATTCCCAGCGAAGACACCAGCCAAATCATCGGTGTCACCCAAGCGGCTCAAGATGCTTCATTTAACGAACTCAGCCGCCATCAACAACAAGTCGTTGACGTAATTCGCCAAGATCCGAATGTTGAAGCCGTCAATTCTAATATCGGCGGGAGTAACGGATCGATCGCGCCGAGTAATTCTGGTAGCTTATTTATCCGCTTAAAACCTCACAACGAACGCTCTGTCGGTGCCGATGAAATCATTCAAAGCCTCCGCCCCAAATTAGCCGCGATTCCAGGAATTCAAGTATTTTTACAAAATCCACCCGCGATTCCCGTCGGTGCCCAACAAACCACCGGACTTTATCAATTATCCCTCCAAAGTTCGGACGCAACCGTCCTAGCAAAATACGTCCCCCAACTCGTCGATAAGCTCAAAGCTCTGACACAAATTCAAGATGTCAACAGCGATTTGGCAGTAACATCTCAGGTGAAAATTGATATCGATCGCGACCAAGCATCAGCCTACAATATCACCGCCCAGCAAATCGAAAATACCCTCAGAAATGCTTACGGCTCCTATCAAGTTTCCACTGTTTATGGTGCCAGCAATCAGTACCAAGTGATTCTGGAGTTGATGCCGCAATATCAACAAGATCTTAATTCACTCCTCTCGCTCTACATCAAATCCACCAGTGGACAAACCGTGCCCCTCAGCACCTTTGCTAAACTCTCTCAAGGTACAGCACCACTAACTATCAATCATGTCGGTCGATCGAATGCCGCCACAATTTCCTTTAATTTAGCTCCAGGAATATCTTTGGGCACTGCCAATGAATCGATCGATCCGATCGTCAAAGAAAACATTCCACTCAGTATCACCACTAGTCAGCAAGGTGCGAGTGAAGTCTTCCAAAGTTCGCTACCAAGTTTAGGATTATTACTAGTAATTGCCATCCTAGTAATTTATCTGATTCTCGGTATTCTCTACGAAGATTTCCTACATCCAATTACGATTTTATCTGGTCTACCTTCCGCCGGATTTGGGGCATTATTAACATTACTGATATTCAATGTTGAATTGAATGTCTATTCCTTCATCGGAATTATTCTCCTAGTTGGTATTGTCAAGAAAAACGGGATTATGATGGTGGATTTTGCGATCGAAGCTCAACAAAGTGAAAAACTTCAACCAGCCGCCGCTATTTACAAAGCCTGTCTGGTGCGGTTTCGACCGATTATGATGACCACAATGGCAGCTTTAGTGGGTACACTACCGATCGCATTAGGCGTTGGTGCAGGTTCCGAATCTCGCCGTCCGTTGGGGATTGCGGTAGTCGGGGGACTGGTGTTTTCGCAAGTATTAACGCTGTATTTAACTCCTGTTTTTTACATCTATATGGAGTCATGGCGGAAACAACTTACACAGCTTAAATTGCGGCGAACTACCTCGCGATCGAATTGAACATTTTGATTTTCGACAAATAGCTGTCTCACTAGATTAAAATTAGAAGAAGTAGTAGTTCAACCTAAAAATTATGAAGACTTTACCAATTAATTTGCCTAAGCCGATCGTTCAGCAATTTTGTCAGCGATATCATGTTCGGAAATTATCTCTATTTGGCTCAGTATTGCGAGAAGACTTTACCCCAGAAAGTGATATTAATTTTCTGGTAGAATTCGATCCAGAAAATATCCCTGGACTTTTCTGTTAGCAATTGTTAAAGATCTGGAAATTATTGGAGAAGCTGCTAATAATGTTTCGACTGAATGCCAAGAAAAATATTCATATATTCCCTGGCGGGCAATGGTAGGAATGCGTAATCGTTTAGTTCATGCCTATTTTGGGATCAATTTAGATGTGATTTGGCAGACTGTTCAGCAAGATTTACCATCTTTGATGCAGTCCTTGGAGCGTGCGCTAGAAGAATTAGAAGTTTAATCGATCGAGAATTAATTCAACGAGGTGTATCACCTCAAGATATTATTCTTGGCTTTCGATCTCCCAGCATCCGAAAACTTCTCGCAGCCAGTAATTAATGTAGATTTCAGGATAGGTAGAGAACATGAGCCAGGTATTTATAGAAGAAAAAATCTTTGACAAAATAGACTTTACTCAAAACCCATTGAGCAAAGGTGAGTATGAATACTGTACTTTTATAAACTGCAATCTTTCATATACAGATATTTCAGATCTTAAATTTTTGGAATGTGAATTCTCAGGTTGCAACCTCAGTTTAGTAAAGCTAGCCCAAACAGCATTAAAAGATATTAAATTCAAAAATTGCAAGATGTTAGGACTGAATTTTGGTGACTGTAATGAATTTGGATTTGCAGTAAATTTTGATACTTGTATACTCGATCGATCGTCGTTCGTCAGCATGGCTTCTTCCCTGAAGCAGCGAGTAAAAATCAAACAGACAGTATTTAAAAATTCTCAACTTCACGAAGTAGATTTTACCGAGTGCGATCTCAGTTCTGCTGTCTTTGACGACTGCGATCTAACAGGAGCGATCTTCAAAGACACGATTCTCGAAAAAGCTGACTTTCGGACTGCTATTAATTATTCGATCGATCCAGAATTAAACCGTATTAAGAAAGCAAAATTCTCTCAATCGGGGATAGCAGGACTTTTAGATAAATACGATATTGAAATAGATTTGGTGAATTAAATTATGAAACTCAATGACGTTGTACCTTGGGGCAGAACATTAGCAGAATATAAATTGATGTTTAATCTGTCAGAAGCAGATTTAAACTCAAAAATTCTTGGTTGTGGTGATGGCCCAGCTAGCTTTAATGCCGAAATGACAGAGAAAGGATATTCCACAATATCAATCGATCCTATTTATCAATTTTCTGCCGAACAAATTAAACAGCGTGTTAATGACACCTATGAGCCAGTTATTTCACAGGTAAAGCAAAATTCGGATCGCTATATTTGGAAAAATTTCCATAATGCTGATGAGCTAGGTCAATCTCGTCTTGCCGCAATGGAAAAGTTTTTACTGGATTACAAAACTGGTAAAGATGAAAGACGCTATTTATTCCAATCTTTACCAAATTTAGAATTTGCCGATCGTCAATTTGAATTATGCTTATGTTCTCATTTGCTTTTCCTGTACTCAGATCAGCTTTTATTTGAGTTCCATGTTGATTCAATTTTTGAACTCTTGCGAATTTGTCCAGAGGTTCGGATTTTTCCATTACTTAAACTTAATGGTGAGCCTTCGCCTTATCTCGATCGAGTGATGCAGGAGCTATCTAGCAAAGGTTTTAGTGTGCAGATTCAACCCGTTGCTTACGAATTCCAAAAAGGCGGTAATCAAATGTTGAAAGTCGTTTGTAGAATTTAATTGGGAGCTACACAGTCATGAATCTATCAGAAATCTTCATTCGTCGTCCAGTCATGACAGTGCTAGTCACCCTGGCAATTCTGTTCTTTGGGATGATGAGCTATACCCTCCTCCCGATTAGTGCCCTCCCCAGCGTCGAATATCCCTTCATCCAAGTCTCCGCCAGCTTACCTGGAGCCACCCCCGAAGTCATGGCTGCTTCTGTCGCTGCACCCTTAGAGCGACAATTTACCGAAATTGCGGGACTCAATTCCTTCAACTCCAGCAGTTCGACAGGTAGCACGAGTATTTCGCTCCAATTTGACTTTAGCCGCAGAGTGGATGAAGCCGCCAAAGATGTTCAGGCTGCTATCTCTGGGGCGGCTGGACAACTCCCAGCGGGGATGCCCAAGCCACCGACCTATCGCAAGGTTAACCCGTCGGTTGCGCCGATTTTGTATCTATATCTCTACTCTGATACTCTACCGATTTCGACTGTTAATGACTACGCTGAGGTAACTATCTCCCAGCCGATTTCGTCGATTTCGGGGGTGGCACAGGTTAATATTTTTGGTCAAAAGCAGTATGCGGTAAGGGTACAACTCGACCCGAAAGCCTTGGCGAGTAAAGGGATTGGGCTTGATGATGTGCGATCGGCAATTGCATCGGGTAATGTTAATTTACCTACGGGAAGTCTATCTGGCGACCATAAAAGTTATTTGATTCAAGCTAACGGTCAACTGAGTACGGCGGATGCCTATCGATCGCTCACAGTGATCTATAAGAATGGCGCAGCGGTTAAACTTCAAGATTTAGGTACCGTGCTGGATGATGTCCAGAATAACAAAATTACCAACCGCTATAGCGATGACAAAGTAACTAATAAAAAAGCGATCGTCCTGGCGATCCAACCTCAGCCAGGAGCCAATACCGTTCAGATTGTCGATGCGATTAAGGCGATGATGCCCAATTTGCGGGCGCAGGTACCGCAATCGATCGAGATGGGCGTATTTTACGATCGATCGATCTCGATTCGCTCCTCGGTCGAAGATGTCAAATTCACCCTGATTTTATCGGTTTGTCTGGTAGTCCTGGTGATCTTTCTCTTTCTCCGCAACGTCACCGCCACCATCATTCCCAGCTTGGCAATCCCTGTCGCCATCATCGGTACCTTTGCAGCGATGTATGTCTTGGGCTATTCCCTGGATAACTTATCCTTGATGGCTCTGACGCTATCGGTGGGGTTTGTAGTGGATGATGCGATCGTCGTGCTAGAGAATATTATCCGTCACCGCGAACTGGGTGAAGATCCGATGACGGCGGCTTATAAAGGCTCCCGCGAGATTAGTTTTACGATTCTGTCGATGACGCTCTCGTTGGTGGCGGTATTTATCCCGATTATGTTTATGGGTGGCTTGATTGGCAAGCTGTTTCATGAATTTGCGATCGTGATTACGGTAGCGATTTTGATATCGGGATTTGTCTCGCTTAGTCTCACGCCGATGCTCTGTAGTCGGTTCCTCTCGCCTGCACCGTCGAAACCGAATTTTCTCTATCGCTCTCTCGAACAGAGTTTCGACTTGCTCCTACGCGGCTATGCGTGGACGCTCAGACCAGTATTGAAGTATCGCGGACTGACGATCGTTGTGTCCCTGATGATCTTACTGGGCACGGGTTATCTATTCACCCTCGTTTCCAAAGGGTTGATTCCTTACGAAGATACCGGACAGATTACGGGCAGCACCAAAGCCGCTCAGGATATCTCGTTTGAGAATATGCTCAAGCATCAGCAGCAGATTGTGCGGATTCTCAGGAAAGACCCGAATATTGCGGCGATTAACTCGACGGTTGGCTCTGGCGGGCCGAATGGTTCGGCGAATAGTGGGCGGATTACGATTCGGCTCAAACCTCGCGACCAGCGGAAACTCAATTCGGAAGAGATTATTAAAGGATTCGGATCGAAGCTGCGCGGTATTCCAGGAATTCAGGCATTTTTGAGATCGCCTCCAGCTATTCCCCTCGGCGGTCAACAAACCAATTCCCAGTACCAGCTTACCGTTCAGAGTTTAGACCTCGCCGAACTGCGGCAATATCTGCCGATCTTGTTAGACAAAGTTAAAGCCATCCCTGGCTTGCGCGGTGTCGATAGCGATCTCCAGCTCAGTACCCCCCAAGTTAATGTGGCTGTTGACCACGACAAAGCCGCTCTGCTCGGAGTGAGTGCAGCGCAGATCCAGCGCACGCTTGGCAATGCTTACGGTTCCGGTCAGGTTTCGACAATCTACGGCGCGAATAATCAATATACGGTGGTGATGGAACTCAAACCCGAATATCAGAACGACCCCAGTGCATTATCATCGCTCTACGTCCGCTCTACCACGGGGCAGGTCATGCCACTGAGTTCGGTGGCGACAATTAGCCAAGGTATCGGCCCACTCACTGTCAATCACTTGTCAGGGTTGCCCTCCGCGACGATTTCTTTCGATACTTTGCCTGGAGTATCCCTAAGCGATGCGAGTGGACTCATCAAGCAAGCTGCTAAACAAGTATTACCCAGTACCGTGACGGCTAGCTTCCAGGGTGCCGCTCAAGCTTTTGATGATTCTTTTGGTAGTTTGGGTGGGTTATTAGTGGTATCGATCGTCGTAATTTACCTAATTCTAGGGATTCTTTATGAAGATTTTATCCACCCGCTGACTATTCTTTCAGGTTTACCATCTGCTGGATTTGGAGCGTTATTAACGTTATTAGTATTTGGAGTAGAGCTAAATCTCTACTCATTTATTGGCATTATCTTATTAATCGGCATTGTCAAGAAAAATGGGATTATGTTGGTAGATTTCGCCATTGAACGTCAACGTGATATTGTAAATATCCTGCCCCAACAAGCAATTTATGAAGCTTGTCTCGTCCGGTTCCGCCCGATTATGATGACCACGATGGCGGCATTGATTGGCACAATTCCGATCGCGCTGGGGGCTGGTTCTGGCTCTGAAGCGCGTCGTCCATTGGGGATTGCGATCGTCGGCGGTCTATTCTTCTCCCAAATTTTGACGCTCTATCTCACTCCGGTTTTCTATATCTATCTGGAGTCTTTCCGCCAATATCTTGGTCGTAAAAAGTTAAAACGCGCGATCGACTAAATCTATAAAACAGCCTATTTATCCGTTGGATTGAGATCGAGTCAAAACATTGCTAATCTAAAGACAGTGAGTCTTTTTTACTTCCCCAATTATTGAATGAATGCCAAGCCAAAATCTAAACTTCATCAAAAATTCAGCGTCCGCTCTCGACTATTTATATCCCTCCTCCTCGCGGGCATAGTTGCAATTTTATTGCCAGCTTGGTTTCATTTGGCAAGCCGTCTCCTTTGCGTTTGGGATGCCGCGATGATTTGCTTTTTGGGCTTGACTTGGCGATTAATGCTGCAAGCTACCCCAGAAATGATGCGTTCTTCTGCGCTCCAAGAAGATGAAGGACGCTTAACAATTTTGAGCTTGATTACGATGGCGGCTTGCATTAGCGTTGTCGCGATCGCATTTATTCCCCACAACAAAAAGACCGTCGATACGGCCTTTATCTTGCATTTAGGCGTAGCCATCTTAACGATTATTGGATCGTGGCTATTAGTGCATACTATTTTTGCTCAACACTATGCTCACACTTATTACCAGGGCGATAAAACACTGGCTGAACGGAAATCCGCAGGGTTAGATTTTCCTGGTGAAATCGAGCCAGATTATTGGGATTTTTTGTACTTTTCCTTTGTAATTGGAATGACGGGACAAGTTTCAGATGTAAATATTACTTCTCGAAAAATGAGACGATTGAGTTTACTCCAAGGTATTTTATCATTCTTTTTTAACACAACAATTTTAGCGATCACAATCAATATTGTCGCCGGAATAATTTGATCTGTCGTCGCAGCTAACTACCTGGCTTGCAAGTATTATAATCCACGTGCGATATTACTTGCTGGGGTTGAAGTAGACCATCTAGGTCGAGACACAGCATTCGATAATTACGAGTGACAGGAATACTAATTACCGCTCGATTGTGGCGCAGTCTTTTACCCCGAAATTCGCGATAATCTCGACTAGCTTGTAAACCGTCAATAATATTTCTCGCTTTTAAAATTACATGGGCTGGTAAATGCTGGAGATCGATTCGCCAGAGGCGACGCTACGCGAACGAGTCGAAACTAAAACTATTTCGCCAGCTCTGTTTTTCTGCTTTCTGTCGATCGTCGATTACATCCTCCTGCAAGCAACGATGGCAAATTTGCCCATAGCCTTTATGACCACATTGAAATATTTTTCTGTGTCTGCTCATAGTCTACACCCCGATATCTATTAAGGATTGAAGTAGTTATTTTGCCGATCGATTGGCACGCATCGCTTGATAAATTCCTTCAATCTTCGTCTTTTGATCTGTGCTCAGGTTAATACTATTCAATGCTTGCCGCATCTTTTCACCTGCTTGCATTTTTGTCTCTAATTCTTTAATTTGTGCTGGGGTTAAAACAGCTTTAACTTGATTGCGAGTTTCCTCGCGTCTTTTCATCGCTTCTGGCGAGCGAGCTTGATTATTCCCCCCACTATTTACTTCACTAGGACTCGAAGAATTTTCGGTCGCTTTTGGCTGGTTGTCAGAACTTTTACATCCAGTGATTCCGGCTAGGAGAATCACACTGAGGAATAAAGGTGTAATAATTTGTTGCTTATTCATAAATAAATAAATGTCCCTTTAAAGATGCGATCAAAATGTTTGAATAGGATTATCCTAACCGTTCCGATCTAATTGCACATCACCTTAATTTCCTAAATTAACCAGGAAAAAAGTCACGATCGCTTTGTGACTTTTTTCCTGGTTAGAGCTTTCAGAGAGACTAATTTTCTACCTGAAATAAAAAATAGTCTAAATTAGGATGATTTCGTAAAAGCTTGGACAATAGATGGGTTCATACTTTTGGTGATTCTCTAAACACAGTTTTCTCCTCTAACTTTAACAGCTCTTGAAGTGAACCGATGTTAGCGATCTTGGTTGAGAAACTATTCAATCGTCGTGAGACGACGCGCAAGCTTCGAGTGGAATATTAGAATTTCAATATTTCTTTGGAAATGGCTCAAGCCTGCTCCTGATAACGATGCTTTACTTTCAGTAACTATCGGGCAGCCACGGTAACTGACTTGTGTTCGATCGAGTATTCATGAACAATTGGTGCATAGCCATCCATCTCGATCGATTCACACTATGGTCAGTTCAATTATTAAATCAGAGTCGGCTGGTCTTCCATCCGGCATTAAAGCACCCGTTCAAGAAACCCTATTAACGCCCAGATTTTATACTACTGATTTCGACAGGATCGCGCAGATGGATCTGTCTGGACAGGAGGAAGAATTGGCGGCAATTATGGCAGAATTGCGGGCTGATTATAATCGACACCATTTTGTTCGCGATCGAGAATTTGAGCAATCCTGGGCGCATATTGACGGTGAAACCAGACTGGCATTTATTGATTTTCTAGAGCGTTCTTGTACTTCCGAATTTTCGGGCTTTCTATTATTTAAAGAACTCTCGCGCAAGCTCAAGGATCGTCAGCCTTTATTAGCAGAAGCTTTTGGCTTATTGGCACGGGATGAAGCGCGTCATGCTGGTTTCTTGAATAAGGCGATGTCAGATTTTGGATTGTCGCTGGATCTGAGCTATTTAACTAAAAATCGTACCTACACATTCTTTCCACCAGAATGGGTGATTTATAGTGTGTTTTTGTCGGAAAAAATTGGCTACTGGCGATATACTTTGGTGTTTCGCCATCTCGAACAACATCCAGAACATCGCATCTATCCACTCTTTCGCTATTTCGATAATTGGTGCCAAGATGAAAATCGGCATGGAGATTTTTTCAAGGTGTTGTTACGATCTCAGCCCCAACTATGGAATGGTTGGCAAGCAAAATTGTGGGCGCATTTTTTCCTGTTGACGGTATTTGTTACTCACACCCTGACGGTGTTGGAACGCCCGATATTTTATGATTCGATCGGTATCGATCCTCATGAATATAACAAAGAGGTAATTCATCATACTAATGAATCTGCTCGGCGGGCATTTTCAAGTATTTTAGATACTCACCACCCAGCATTATTCCCCCGTTTAGAGCAATGCGCGATCGCTAGTCAAAAGTTAGTAGAAATCTCTAACAATCAACAGTTTAAACCAATCCAATTTATCCAAAAATTACCTTGGATCGTGGTAATTGTCTGGCAGATGTTGCGACTTTATCTAGCCCCTAGCATCAATGCTGAAAAATCTAGGGCTGAAATTCACTAGGAGATATTGCCATGATCGATCAAACAACACATCGCAGGAAAAGTAACCGTCCCAGCGTTTTAGATATTCATCATCTAGAATTCTCTACCCGTTTGGAGCAATGTGCGATTGCTAATCAGAAAATTGCGAAAATCTCCAGTAGTAATCGTTATCCAGTGATTCAACTTGGTCAAAAATTGCCCTGGATTGCCTTAATTTTATGGCAGTTGCTACGCCTTTATCTCCTAACGATTATTAACGCTGAAAATTTTTAGATCTAAAATTTATTAGGAGCTATTACTATGAGTAATCTATCGACTAGTTTACGAGAAGGTACCCAACAATCTCATACCGCCGCCGAAAATACGGCGTTTATGAAATGTTTGATGAAAGGGATTGTAGAGCGGGAGCCATTACGTAAATTATTTGCTGATTTGTACTTTGTTTATGATGCCCTAGAAACAGCTTTGCGAAGTAATCTCGAACATCCGATGATCGGTGCTATTTATTTTTCAGAGTTAAATCGGGCGGAAAGTCTGGCTCAGGATCTCGCATTTTATTATGCTCACATCTTGCACCAATGCATAGATACTAGAATTGAATCGAAACTAATTCTAACGCCAGCCCCTGAGAAGCCAGCAGATCTCGTTTACTCTCTATTTCTACTAGCAATAAGTTGACAGCGGTTTTGGGAAGTAGTT
>JANYDE010000062.1 GCA_025359915.1 Chamaesiphon sp. 336R_metabinner_41
TACATTACTTGTACGGATATATCGATTTCTTCACTAATTTTAGTTGATTTTAGCCGATTTCATTGAACTTGACTAACTTTTTATTGTTTATATCTCTCTCTGTGTCTGGGTTTTGGCTTTTGTCAGCAAGCCCTAAATAGCCTTTCCCCTTTCCCCTTTCCCCAAGGTGATACCAGAGTGACACCACTCTAGCGCAACGAATCGAAACAATAAAACTTAATGATTCTTAGCGTTCAGATCTACATCTATATATGAAGATTAGTATAGGTAGTTGTGCAGAAGTTGTGCAAACTTTCTGCTAAATGAATCTGGATTTGATATTTATCAACGCTTTGAGCTGCTAATCTCGCCAATCTTTTAGATGGCTGACTGGGAACTTTTTGGCAATTGTGAAAGATTCACTCCTCTCATTTACGGCACAACCTTCTCATTTTTATGACATTATCAACTATTGTTCAGTTATAAGGAGACTTAGTAAATGTCTTTTGGACCAGCCTCACAATTAGGTGTTAGCCTATTTGACGAAACCCCACCAGTGGAGTGGGTACCTGGACGTTCTGCTGATGAAGCAGAGACAATTATTCTTGCTGTTTATCGCCAAGTCTTAGGCAATGCCTACGTCATGGAAAGCGAACGCGCAGTAGTTGCTGAGTCTCAGTTTAAGAGCGGCTTCTATAGCGTGCGGGAATTTGTCCGCGCCATCGCTAAATCCGATGCGTACATGTCTCGCTTCAGCGATTGTCCTCGCTATCGCTTTGTAGAGTTGAACTTCCGTCATCTTTTAGGACGTGCGCCTAATAGCTATGCTGAAATGAAGGCTCACAGTGCCATCCTCGATGGTGGTAGCTTCGACGATGAGATCGACTCCTACATCGACAGCGACGAGTACCAAAACACCTTTGGTGACAATATCGTTCCTTACATTCGTGGCTACAAAACTGAAGCAATCACTCACATGGTTGGCTTCACTCACACGTTCCAATTGGTTCGTGGAGCCTCTACTAGTTCTCTCAAAGCTGACTTGGCTGGTAAATCACCAAAACTCAACTCTTTGGTCATTAACGCCATCGCTACGGCTGTCACCGTTCCTGGTAACACCTTCCGCAATCCGCCAATCAATCCTCGTACTCGTTTGGGTGCAGGTGCAGGCGAAGGTGGTAAAGTTTACCGGATCGAAGTTACTGGTTATCGGGCGAAAACGCTCAACAATATTTCCAAGTTCCGTCGCAGCAACCAAGTCTACATGGTTCCCTACGACCAGCTTTCGGAAACCTACCAACGAATTCATAAGCAAGGTGGTTCGATCGTCAGTATGACTGCGGTTTAATCATTTTTCTCGTTTCTTTCCCGTTATTTGCACGCGAATCTAGTTGGATTGGCTGCGGAGGTTGATACCCCACCCCAGCCCTCCCCTTATAAAGGGGAGGGAGCCGGAAAGCCCCCCTGCTTGGTGCGCTACACTGTCGGGGAACCCGAACAGTACGCGCATCCGCTTTATAAGGGGAGTTGGGGTTAAAGCAGCGAGGAGAAACTAGTGTGAGTTCGATTTTCGCGGTGAAAGCCGCTGATTTTTGTGTAGGTATCTACAAAATAAAAATAATTTAGAACCAAAAATTATGGCAACTATGACACAAACGGAATTGTGGTCTAACCGCTCTGCGGAAGACGTGCAAGCAGTAATTCGCGCAGTTTATAAACAAGTGTTGGGCAACCCGCATGTAATGGAAAGCGAACGCTTGACATCTGCGGAATCCCAATTATGCGACGGTAGCATTTCCGTACGGGAATTTGTCCGCGCTGTTGCTAAATCTGCGTTTTACTCCAGCCGCTACTTCCAAAAATGTGCGCCTTATCGCTTCGTCGAACTAAACTTCATGCACATTTTGGGTCGCCCTCCAGCTACCCAAGCTGAAGTTTCCGCGCACATCGTCCGTTGTGTTGCTGAAGGTTATGACGCTGAGATCGATTCTTACGTTGATAGCGACGAATATCAAGCTGCTTTCGGCGAAAATATCGTTCCTTACAACCGGAGCAAAACCGAAAACGGTCAAAACCAAATCACTTACAACCGGATGTTCGCGATCGATCGCGGCCCCGCACAAGTGAGCAGTTCTGTCAAGTCTTCCAAATTAGTTTATGCTGTCGCTACCAATAGCAGCAGTAAAATTTCCGCATCAGGTGTCAACTTGAGCGGTTCTGGACAAGCTAACAAGAAGATGTTCAAGATTGTCGTTACTGGTGCCAAATTTACTGGCCCACGTCGCGTCAGTACTACTGAATATATCGTACCTGGCGATCGGATGACTCCTCAGATTCAACGCATCAACCGCACCAGCGGCAAAATCGTTAGTATTACTGAGATCGTTTAGGGTTTGGTGGGTAGCGTGGATCTACCCACCCCGTCGCTCCGCGCCACCCCTCCGAGGAGGGGACTTTTGCCCTAGATCTTATTCAGGGTTAGCTTTCGATCCACCCCTAAAGGGATGGCATGGAAAATCCCCTCCTCGGAGCGGCGTTTTTATTCGGGGGGAACCCCCGAATAAAAAAACGACAAGACAGGGGTGCCGCAGGCGGGGTGGGTAGATCTCCGCCATCACTCACAAAACCCCCAAGTGGGCAACCCCACAAATTTTAATCTCACACTATAAAACAAAACTCATTTTTTAGGAGCAAAGATCGTGGCACTTTGGTTAACAGATGCAGATCCAGTCGAATTACGTCCTCAAGCAAGCGAAGACGACTTGCAAACAGTAATTCGCGCAGTTTATAAACAAGTCTTGGGTAACTCCCATGTCATGGAGAGCGAACGCCTCACTAGTGCAGAATCCCTGCTCCGCAACGGTGACATCACCGTCAAAGAATTCGTTCGTGCAGTCGCGCAATCTGACTTGTACCGCTCCTTATTCTTTGCTACTTCCTCAGCTTACCGCCTGGTAGAATTAAACTTCAAACACCTGTTAGGTCGCGCACCAAACAGCCAAGCAGAAATCGCTGAACATGTTTTGACTTATAATCAGCATGGATTAGCAGCAGAGATCGATTCCTACATCAGTAGCGATGAATATAGCTCCAGCTTCGGCGAAAACGTCGTGCCTAGCACTCGCGGTAACAAAACTCAACTGGGGAGCAAAAACGTTACTTTCAACCGTGCCTTCGCCCTTATGCGTGGCGATGCGTCCAGCAGTGACAGCAACAAAAAAGCTAAATTAATTAGCGATATTGGTGGCAATCGTGGTACCGCGATTAAAGCTCCTGCTCGTGGTGGTTCCGGTGCTTACTCCAACACTGGCAAACGCTTCCGCATTGCGATTACCAAAGCTAACTTTGGTGCGCGTGTGACTCAAAGTGCAGCAACATTTGAAGTCAACTACAGCCAACTATCTCAGAAGATCCAAAATATCCAAAAGACTGGTGGTAAAATCCTCAGTATTACTGAAGTCAACTAATCGTCAATTTGCCAAAATTGACCTGCGGATCGAATAGATCCAATCGAAACTTAATGATGACAACTGAGTAATGGGTAGAATCTTCAACTCTTTACTCAGTTTTATCCCGATCGATTTAATTATTCATCGGTTTTATCACTTTTTTGAGATTAAAATTATGACAATGAATACAGCATTTAACTTGAGTGGCGAAGCTGGACGCAAATGTGCGATCGATATAGCTGGTAGTCCAAGTCAAGCGATGATGCGATCTGGTGCTTATACTGTAAAAGTCCCCTATTCTTCTCTATCACAAACGATCCACTCGATCGGTAAACGTGGTGGAAAAGTATTGAACGTGCGAATGCTATCTACTCCAATGCCCGGAGTTGAAGATATTCCAGTCGCTTCGGGAATACTAATTCCCTTTGAAGAAGAAGTTGTGCTAACGCCGTTACCACCAACTAAAACTGTGCAGCCACCCCAGCCAGAACCGCGCAAGCAGCAACAAAAATCCAAGAAACGTTAATTTAGGTACGAATGGACATTACTCAATTTGTAGAAGGTTCGATCGGGCAATGGAGATCCCAACGTAGTGCGCATCATATGGTATTTGCCCATTTTGAAGCAGTACGATCGGAAATCGATATCGTCGCCCTCACTCCCGACAATCTGGCCGTCATCGAGCTTTGTCAATCTTATGACATCGATCCAAGTCAAGCTGTAGCCCCATTCCACATGAGTTGGGAAGGCGAGTCAGATTGGGATGAAAAAGAAGTTCTCAAAGGGAGTACTGTCTTGGTACCAATTCCTGACCCAAATATACCAAACAAGGGTCTATTATTACGCGATCGAGGTTATGCTGAAACGATGCCCGCAGCCGCGCATTATCACATTACTGAAGATGGTGTTTTTGTCCTGATTACTGAATACGATCGAGCTGCTGCAGAAGAAAGAATTTGGTTCGTCAATCCCAATCTCAGGTTTCGAGTCGCCACGATCAAAACCAGTGATGGTACTGGAGTTGTTACTGCTTCATTCTCATCAGAATTACGCAATATGTCGAAAGCATAATTGATAATTGTTATTTATTAAAGATAAATTGCTGAAACTCTAGATAGTGGGCTTTACCCTTTACCCTTTACCCTTTACCCTAACTCATGAGTGATTCCCTCCTACTTGCTCAGTGGATGGCGGGTGATTTTAGCAATCATAAACAAGCAGCCGCCGAGCCGCAACATTACGCACATATTCGGATCTTTTTTCGTCCGTTACCGTTTGAATTTTTTAACGCGATTGGGTTTTATTCCGAACAGGTATATGATTACGATCTATGGACTCCTTATCGGCAGGGGATACATAAATTAGTAGATAGAGGCGCAGATAGTTATATCGAAAATTATAGTCTTAAAGATGCCATGCTCTACGCTGGAGCAGCAAGGGAGCCAGAGATTTTAAAGACAATCACTCACGATTGTTTAGAACGTCGCTGCAATTGTTCGATGATTTTTCATCGTGAAGGAGAAATGTTTCGCGGACAAGTCGAGCCAGGAAATCAATGCTTTGTCGAGCGTAATGGCTCGAAGACTTATCTAATTAGCGATGTCGAAATCACCGAAAATACCTGGGTAAGTCTGGACAAAGGGATGGATATCAACACTCACGAAAAACTCTGGGGTTCAGCTTTTGGGATGCTCAGATTTGAAAAAGTAGCAAGTTTTGCAGACGAGATTAATATTAAATTGATATAATATACAGGGTAGCTAATATATGAATCACAGCAATTGTAATTATTAATTATCAATTATTAATTAACGAAGTGATGTTACCACCAGAAGCCGAGAAAAAAATGCAATGCTGGATTCGGAGCAGACACTTGATTTCTTCCGGCAATTTTTTTGTATTTGAAACAGTTGACTACAGCGCGATCGAGCGATTTACGGAAGGGATTGAAGTATTAGGGGGAACTTTAATTTCGGTAGAATCAATCGGCAAAATTTGGATTGGAGATCGTCGTCAAGTCGTATTGTATCGAGCAACTGCAAGTCTGCATACTCCCCACCATCAAGTCAAACAATACTGGATTAAGTATGGCAGTTTTAGAACCAGATTTGACGAGCGAGTTTGAATTATCTATTAATTATTAATTATCAATTATTCTATCTATTTCTTTGTTTGCTCCAATAATGCAACTGCGATATCTTGCCATTCTTGTCGAAGTTTGTTATCCTCCGGTTTCACAGTCAGAGATCGACCATTTAGTTCTGAATGTTTCCGATAAAATTCTTGATCGACTTGACGATAGAATTTTTTTGAGGAAATATTGAGTTGCTGTAATCTTCGATCGAGATCTTGTTGACGTTCTTTTACTGCTGGTTGAGATTTGAAGGGATTGGGGATAGATTTAACGATACCTGTTGTCGCATTATTAATTTTATCATTAATAATTTGTAGCGGATTAATTGACTGTACCCATTTTACCCCGCTACTAATAGCTAAACAGGCAATAAAAATTCCTGACATGGCTTTCCCAACTTGCCAAGCGGGTTTTTTCCATTCATTTTGATCTCGGCTTGTTAGTTCTGTTGGAGATGGTGAAACTGACGCATTTTCTCTAGGACTGATTTCTAGAGTTTTAAGTTGAGAAATCTGATTTGTATGGGTGATTGGAGTGGAGTTGATAGCAGTAAGTGGATTGGGGAAATTAGCTGTGGAATAATTGGTTCGAGCTGGGAGAACTGCTAAAACTTCAGCTACGGATTGATAACGATGTTGAGGATTGTATTGTAGCAATCGATCGATTATCGCTCCAAATTCGGGACTGAGATTGATGTGTTTTTTCCATTCCCAAGTTGCATCAGCCGGACTATAAATCGTGCTAGCTTCTTTGCCAGTTAGTAGCGTCAGTGCAGTTGCAGCGAGGGCATAAAGATCGCTCGGTGGCGAGACATGACCTCGAATCATCTGTTCGTCGGGCGCGTAGCCTTGTTTGCCAATTCGAGTAGAAATTTTAGCACTACTATATTGAGAAACAATCGTGGTGGCAATTTCTTTGACACCGCCAAAGTCGATCAGGACTGGTAATTTGTCTCGATCGCGATAGATAATATTATCAGGTGAAATATCGCGGTGAATTACACCAATCGTGTGGATATAGTCAATGACTGGTAATAAGTCATGCAAGAGTTCGACAACTTCACCTTCGCTAAAAACTTGCTGCTGTTTGAGACGTTGATTTAATCTTTGAAGATATGTTTCACCCTCAATATAATCTTGGATCAATAATAAGGATTCATTCGCTCCCGCATTGACCCGTAATAGTTCTCGAAAAGCTGGAATTTGGGGATGTTGGAGTTTGTATAAAACTCCCGCTTCCCGCTCGAATAATTCCTTCGCTTTGATTAATTCTGCCACGCCGCGAACTTGGGGTGCAAATTCTTTGAGGACGCATTTCTCGCCGAACTTATTGCGATCGATCGCCAAATAACTCCGCCCAAACCCACCGCGTCCGAGTTCCCGCACGATCTCATAACGATTACCTAATACGTTACCTGGTGTGAGTAGGGATGATTCGATCATAGATCTTTTTTTAACCGCAGAGACGCAGAGGACGTAGAGGAATTACTAGCTTAAAATTGGGCAAAATACCTACTATTTCCTACGATTTTAACCGCTGAGAGTTTATTAAATTAGAAGTGTTTTTCAACGATCGAGACGAGATATTCAGTCCAATGTTTAGTTATTTCCATCGTTTCGGCTTCTACCATCACCCGAATTAAGGGTTCGGTACCAGAGGCGCGAACTAATACTCGTCCAGTATCGCCCATCGCGGCTTGGGCTTCAAGGATTCCCGCTTGTAAGGGTTGGCATTTCTCCCAGTTTAAACGGGATTCGCGATCGTCCACTCGGACATTATGGAGGATTTGGGGATACGTCTGAAAACTGCTATCTACCAGCTCCGCCAGGGATTTACCCGACTGCTGAACGATCGCCGCGACATGCAACGCAGTCAGAATACCATCCCCACTGACGCTATGCTGAGGGGAGAGAATATGTCCCGACTGTTCCCCACCCAACATCGCGCCACTACTAGCCATCTCCGCTTGGACGTATTGGTCGCCTACCGCCGTGCGGACTATCTTACCCCCCAAAGCTTGCCAAGCCCGCTCAAAGCCGAGATTTGCCATCACTGTGGTGATAATCTCATCCTGGGGGAGTAGCCCCTGTTTGCTCAAGTATTGTCCCCAGAAATAGAGAATATAATCCCCATCCACCTTGCGCCCACGATTGTCTACTGCTAAAACTCGATCGGCATCGCCGTCAAAAGCGAATCCTAAATCCGCCTGATGTAGAGCGACAGCGGCTTGCAAGGCTCCCATGTGAGTCGAACCGCAATTGACATTGATGCGATCGCCATCGGCTTCCTGATGAAGGCACGTCACTTCAGCCCCTAGTTTTTTAAAAACCGCTGGAGCGACATTCACCGCCGCACCTGCTGCGAGATCGAGAACGATCTTCATCCCCTTCAAACTTGTCTCTGGTGCGAGTGATTCTTGGATCGCTTCGACATATTGAACGATTAATTCTGGCGTAAAATAGAGATGACCCCATTTTTCGGGTTCGACGATCGATCCAGATTGTCCACGGATGCCCGCTTCGATCGCCGCCTGCAAGTCCTTAGCTAACTTTGTGCCATTTGCCCCAAAAAACTTAATTCCATTATCTTCAGGCGGATTGTGACTGGCAGAAATCATCACGCCGCCGATCGCATCGCTAGTCGCTGTCAGATGAGCCACACCAGGCGTAGGACACAAACCCAAATTCCACACCTCAATCCCCGCCGAAGTAATCCCCGCAGCCAACGCACTCGCCAGCATATCACTAGAATTGCGCGAATCCTGACCGATAATAATCGGTCCTACATCTTCCGCCGCATCACGCAATACCATTCCCGCCCAGTAGCCCACCTGGAGAGCCAAATTAGCAGTTAGGATATCCCCCACTCTCCCGCGAATGCCGTCGGTACCAAATAGAGCTGAATTAGGGAGATTGAGGCTAGAAGTAGTCATAAATAGAGTGAGGGGAAATTAGGAGTCACTCGGTCATCATATTACTCAAGGCGGCAATACTCAAGATCGATCGGACTCATTTGAGCCAATCGATCGATTCTATTGCCGCAAATGCCATCAGTATTAATAGGCAATATCAACCAGATGCCAATTTGGATAGCACAATTGGCTGATAATTTTCTATTCCAAAATTTATTAAGTTAAAATCGTTTCATCAAATCGAGCTAGATAGAAATAAAGCCTCATGAGTAGCCGAGATACAGTGATTTGCCATAGCGTGGAAATTGAGAAAATCCTCGAAAAACTTGGAGCTGAAGGTACAGGCTTAGGCCAAAAATCCATCAACCTCCAACACTTGTTCTCATCTGAAATCAACCAAAAGCTCAAGTCTATTTGCTATGTTCGCAATCAAGCTGCTCATGAAGTAGACTTTCAGTGCAATCGACTCGATCTATTTATCAGCAATTGCGATGAAGTCAAAGAAGTATTAAATTCTTTGGATATTCAAAGAATGGGTGATCCAAGATCCCAGAACATGTCATATTATTCGACCTATACCAGTGACTTTACAGCATTCTCAATTCCATCAAATTTAAGAGAATTTAGTGGAATTAGGTTTATAGCAAGGACGGGTCAAGTAGTTAGATGTGAAGATAAAAGCTATACAAATCGATCTGGGGAAAAAGCTGTCACAACAAGAACTCAGAAAATATGGTTGCGTCTATCAAGCGGGAACGAAGAATATCTAGAATTTACTGATTTTGCGGTAAATGAACTGAGATCTGGTCACAGAATAACTATTATCTATGCCAAGACAGACGACAGAGATTTTTTTGTAACGCTCTGGATCGATCAGATCAAAAAATATTTCTATCACAACGTTAATATATACTCCTTGGCTGCATATGTTTGTTATGCAAAATCAAAGTCTCAGAAGCTAAGAGGTAAAGAATTTGATAGTTTTTCGATATTGATATCACTACTGCGAAATTTATTCAATTTTGCATGGAAGAGCTTCTGTGTTCTGATTGGAACTATGATTTTTTCTATTGTCATTTCCAGTATCTTTAACGCACATTCAGGTAGTGTATTTCTTATAGCTTTCACAGCATTTTACCTATTAAAAGCTATAGTTTGGCTATCCAAACTGTGTCGTAGTTCAATAAAGCATTCAAGCAAGGTGGATGTATACAGAAAACAGATATTCAACCATATTGATCGCATCTTTGGTCATCAATTAATAGAATACTAATGATACTCAGCTTAGTTTATATATACATATTATTTCCTTGGTGGGCTATCTCTACATCAAATCAAAACAGTAAATTAGATTTTTACTAGTATGGTGGCATTGACCAACATTGAATAGTTAGGTGTTGGTATTGCTATCTAATTTTTGATCCCTATCATCGATTAAATAACTGTTACTTTCAATTTACCTTGAGTGCTGGGCGTAGAAAGAGGTTTCAAGACAACTTCTAAATCTCGACCCAACATATTCAGGTACCGAAACAAATTTTCAAGAGTCAATTCAGTTAATCTACCTCGACTTAAATTGGATAGCATAGCATCATCTATATTTAGCAGGCTTTTGGCTTGAGCAGAGTTTAATTCTCGTCCCTTAATGGTGCTATTTATTTGCCGAACTAGTTCAGATTTGAGTAACATTTCCTCAGCATTGTCAAAGCCCAGATCTGCGAAGACATTACCGCTACTCATTTCAAACTCGATATTTTCTTCAATGTTAGAGTGGTTGGTTGCCATAATTTTCCTGGTAATGCGATTGTGCTAGTTTCAATCTGCTTTCGATTAATTCAATATCTGGTTTTGGTGTGGCGATACCCGATTTAGACTTCTTCTGAAAAACGTGTAAAACATAGACTACCTCGGCAAGCCTTACGGTATAGACGGCTCTGTAAGTATCGCCATCAAAGTCTTCCACCAATTCCAAAACGCCAGAACCTTTGAAACCTTTTAAAGGTTTAGCATTCTCATGCTTTTCACCAGCTTGAGCCAGATCTAATCCATAGCCTAATTCACCCTTGACTTTATCTGGGAATTCTCCAATATCTCTACGGGATCTGCCCATCCAGATTAGAGGTTTGCGGTCTGGTGATTCTGCCATGCTTAATTCTATTATCTTCGATGCACAGACATTTATCTTTTCAATATACACCAGCTCCGAACTCTCCCTTCGGTAAGCACCACTACTATATACGGTTCGCCTCAATTTCGGGATTGATGTAATTCACATACAGTGGAGAGGTACCAAATGAGCCAGCTAACAAAACACCGTTAGCGATAAGATGGGTACGGAAAACCACCCTTTGTACAAAGTCTCAAATGGCGCAACTATAGGGATTAATATGTAATATCGATTAATCGCACGAGAGCTTTGTTCGCACTCGTTGTCATTATCAAAATTGTTGTCATTATTTAGGAAGTAGTTAAAGTATTATGGGAAAAGTTGTTGGGATTGACTTAGGAACTACCAACTCCTGCGTTGCGGTAATGGAAGGTGGTAAACCCACTGTAATCGCTAACGCCGAGGGTTTCCGCACTACCCCTTCTGTGGTTGCATTTGCGAAAAATGGCGACAGGTTGGTAGGACAAATTGCCAAACGTCAAGCGGTGATGAACCCTGAAAATACGTTCTCATCTGTCAAACGGTTTATCGGACGGAAGTTTGACGAAGTAAGCCAGGAAGCAACTGAGATTTCTTACAAAGTTGTTAACGACGGTGGTAGCGTTAGAATCGAGTCACCTGGCTTAAATAAGAAGTTCGCGCCTGAAGAAATTTCAGCTCAAGTTCTGAGAAAATTGATCGATGATGCGAGTAAATATTTGGGTGAGACTGTTACCCAAGCCGTAATTACCGTACCAGCTTATTTTAATGACTCTCAGCGTCAAGCGACTAAAGATGCTGGTAAGATTGCTGGTGTTGAAGTCTTGCGAATTATCAATGAACCTACTGCTGCGGCACTAGCTTACGGTTTAGACAAGAAGAGTAATGAAACTATCCTCGTTTTTGACCTTGGGGGCGGTACCTTCGATGTATCTGTACTCGAAGTTGGCGATGGTGTATTTGAAGTACTCGCAACCTCTGGCGATAGTCACTTAGGTGGAGACGATTTCGATAAGAAAATTGTCGATCACTTGGCTACTACCTTTATGAAAAATGAAGGTATCGATCTCCGCAAGGATCGTCAAGCTCTCCAACGTTTGACTGAAGCTGCTGAGAAAGCCAAAATCGAACTGTCTAGTGTTACTCAGTCTGAGATTAACTTACCATTTATCACAGCTACTCAGGATGGACCGAAGCACGTCGAAATGACGTTGACTCGTGCTAAATTTGAGGAAATCTGTTCTGACTTGATCGATCGTTGTCGCATTCCCGTTGAAAACGCTGTCAGAGACGCGAAAATCGACAAAAATCGTCTGGACGAAGTTGTGCTAGTTGGTGGTTCTACGCGGATTCCAGCGGTCAAAGAACTAGTTAAACGTGTCTTGGGTAAAGAGCCTAACGAAACTGTTAACCCTGACGAAGTAGTTGCAGTTGGTGCGGCGGTACAAGCGGGTGTTTTGGCTGGTGAAGTCAAAGATATTCTCTTGCTCGACGTTACGCCTCTATCCTTGGGTGTCGAAACTCTCGGTGGTGTAATGACCAAAATTATCCCACGCAACACTACTATCCCTACCAAGAAGTTTGAAACCTTCTCGACAGCGGTAGATGGACAAAGTAATGTCGAGATTCAGATTCTCCAAGGTGAGCGCGAAATGTCTCGCGATAACAAGAGCCTGGGAACCTTCCGTCTCGATGGAATTCCTTCCGCTCCGCGTGGTGTACCTCAAATCGAAGTCACCCTCGACATCGATGCAAACGGAATCTTGAACGTTACCGCCAAAGACAAAGGAACTGGTAAAGAGCAATCCATCAGTATCACTGGTGCGTCAACTCTGGACAAAACCGAAGTCGAACGGATGGTACGTGAAGCTGAAAATAATGCTTCTAGTGACAAAGAAAATCGCGATAAGATCGATCGCAAAAACCAAGCTGATTCGCTCTCCTACCAAGCTGAAAAGCAACTCCAAGAACTCGGTGATAAAGTTCCCGAAGCGGATAAAACCAAGCTGGAAGCTCTGATCAAAGAACTTAAGGAAGCTGTAGCCAAGGAAGACGATAGCGAAATCCAACGCCTGACTCCTTTAGTTCAAGAAACCTTAATGGCGATTGGTAGCAATATCTACGCTCAAGCAGGTGCTAATGGTGGCGATGATAATGACGCGGGTACTCCCCCTGGTGGCGGAAGTACTGGTGGTGCTGATGATGTGATTGATGCTGAATTCTCTGAGACTAAGTAATCAGTTGACAGTTGACAGTTGACAGTTGACAGTTGACAGTTGACCGCGAAGGACTTGAAATCCCGCATAATATCAAAAGCTGGTTTCCTGATTGGGAAGCCAGTTTTTTTGTGAGGATCGTAACTATTCGATCGAATTGGTGAATACTAAGCTTGGAATCTGATAGGCGTTGCTGATTTGAAGCATTAATTTTTGTTTTCGTAACAAAATTACCTCCCATCTCCCATCTCCCATCTGTCTTGAAAAGGTGCTCCACTTGCGGCGTTTTTATGTCTCCTGTCGGAGAGGCTTCGCCAACGGGGGTTCCCCCCGAATAAAAAAACGACAAGACAGGGGAAACCCCAAGACCGCACTTTTCGCTCCCATCTCCCATCTCCTATCTCCTATCTCCCAATGAACTTATTTGACGAAATCGTCCCCGCAACCCCAGACAAAGTAAACCTATACGCACCATACTTCATGAAGTCTGCTGCCAAACGCAATATCTTGCCCAAAGCCATTACGCTCTATCATAAGGGTGGACTTGGTGGTCATAGATCGATCGAAGGCGGCGAAAAAATTCCTTATGTCATCAACTGGGTAATTCAGAATCTACCTGGAGATCTCACCAGATGTACGATGATGTTTGATGAGAACGCTGATCTCACCTACGATGTAAACCTGATGAACTCAGAATTGATCAGTTTTTTGATTGACTGGCTGATCAATATTCGTGATACCAACAATCCTGATTTTCCTCAGCATTTTTACCACAAACTGATGAAAATGGAAGACTAGTACTGTTCAGAATTCATCAGTATTGCAGATCCTCCTGGTGCGTTATGTGTGGCTAACTAACATCCGCTACCTATCCAACCACCTTTTCCCCCTTTACCCTTTACTCTTTCCCCTACCCCATAGATTTTTCATCTGGTGCAAGATGAGAAAATCCACATCTTGCACCAACTAGACAGTTATAATGACTAACGGGTAAGCGTGTGGGGATGGCTATGAAATACTTGATGGTAGCTTCGACTGAAGCATGTAGTGGTAAATCGGCAACAATTTTGGGACTTGCAGATCGCTTGCACGAAAAGGGGATTGAGATTGCCTATGCTCAACCAGTCGTGACGGGAACCGCCACCAATCCGCTCTCGACTGATAATGATGTCCAACTGATGGCCGAAGCATTATCATTGCCTTCAGAGCGACTGGGATTGCCGTTGCTAGTGTTGGATGCTGCCAAATCAATCGATCGATTGACTGGGGTCGATCGTCAAGACTATGCTAAATTGCTCTATGAAAGCGTCCAACTCCCTGGAGATTTGGTAATTCTCGAAGGTGGTGCCAATCTACATGAAGGAAGTCTGTTTAATCTCGCTACGGCTCAAGTAGCCATGTCTCTGGATGCGGGAGTACTGCTAGTTAATCGTTATGATCCTGTCTCTAGCATCGATCTGCTCCTATCTGCCCAGCAGCAGCTTGGAAATAGACTTTTGGGCTGTATCATCAATGATATCCCGCGCGATCGAGTGGAGAGCGTACAGACTACGCTAGTTCCTTATTTAGAACAGGTTGGGATACCTGTATTTGGGATCGTTCATCGCAATGGTTTGCTGCGGAGCGTTACTGTCAAACAACTCGTACAGCAACTCGATGCCGAAATCTTATGTCGTCCCGACAGATTGGACTTGATGGTAGAAAGTCTATCGATCGGGGCGATGAATGTCAATTCTGCTCTAGAATATTTCCGACGCGGTAATAATATGGCGGTAGTCACAGGTGGAGATCGTGCCGATATTCAACTAGCCGCCCTAGAAACATCTACACAGTGTTTGATTTTGACTGGACACCTCGCGCCTCAAACATTCATCCTCAGCCGTGCTGAAGACCTAGAAATCCCCATTCTATCGGTAGATTTGGATACCCTCACCACTGTCGAAATTATCGATCGAGCTTTCGGTCAAGTTCGACTCAAAGAACCGATTAAAATTAATTGTGCCCGTGAATTATTTGGCAATCATTGTGATATCAATCGATTAATTTCGCTTCTAGGCATCTGATCGCTAAAAGCAGAAGTAGGGGTAATTCATGAATTACCCCTACTTCTAACTCTGCATATTTTTCACCCAATTAATTACCGTATTGTGGGAGACTCAAGTTCTGAGTTCGATTTCGCGGAAAAGGATCGATCTTGACGATCTAAAAAGAATTAAGTAGAGTCGATTTTTAGATAAAAAACCTGATGGCTGTTCTAAGTGAGATTAACTAATCCTCGATCGATTATCTCACCTTTACTATCAATTCCGGTCAGCATAATTTGGTCTTGATAAACTTCGACAATCCCAAAACTATGAACGCTCTGAGCGAATGCTGTCCAATTTTGTGCTTTAACTGGATATAACCCTGCACCACCACCACCGCAAACCAGATAAGTGGTACCATCAATTGGTTTCGATCGTTGATAATTATGATCGTGACCATTGATCCACAGTCGGACATTATGTTTTTTCAAGATGGGGGTGACATCGGTTTTCATGACCTGATTGACTTCATATACCCCAGCGGAATAAATATTGTGATGTCCATAGACGATATTCCATTTAGCTTTACTCGCAGCTAATGCTCGATCAAGCCAATCTAATTGTTTCATACGTTCGATCGATTGTGGATCGATCAGATCGTTAGTATTTAACACAAAGAACTGCACATCCCCCTGTCCGTGGATATAGTAACGTTGACCCTTCATGTTAAAATCAGGATAGGCAACTTCTAGATCTCCATTCATTGTCCGCACGTCATGATTGCCTAAAGAAGCGTAAAACTTCACGCCCCGTTTGAGTAAGTCCTGATAAGGAATGGTAAAAACTGGTCTAATCTTCGTAAATTCTCCATTTGTATAGATATTATCGCCAGCTAACAAGACGGTATCAAACGGATTTTTTTGATGATACTCAGCTAGAGCGCGACTGACTTTATACTGATTGACACTACCAGTACCTGTATCAGCGAGAACGGCGAACCTTTGTAATAACTTCGATGTGGGGATTGCGACTGCGGCTACTTGACTATCGGTAGCATTAAAACTATCGGCGAGTAATTTACCTGCGCCAGTTATCCCCAAGCCAGTTAAGCCAGCTCCAATCAAAAATTGACGACGGTTAGTACTCATAAATTTTGGTTACTTGTAATGGGGCTGACCTAACAAAGGTGATAAATTAGAGATACGTGAAACTATTCCTACTGTAATGGCATTCCGATCGAGGACAGGTAAACTAATGCAAGGACTATTTGGACGGTTTGGGAACAAGAAACCACAACAGTCAGAAGTCTCTCCTGCAAAGCCACGATATCAGCGTACCCGATCTCAGACCGAAATTGACGATCGGGAGTTTCCCAGTGCGAATAGATTTGATGACGATGAGGAGACGAATTGGGATGACGCAGAAGGAGTAGGTGATGAAAATAATCCGATTGCCTATGCTCAACCGATTGTACCAGTCGTTGAACCATCTCCAGTCAGTACCATTATTCCCGATGTGGAAGACTGGGATGAAGCTTTACCCGCCGCAACTGTCAAAAACAGCAATATTCAGGAAGCTCGGCGCGGCAAAAATCCCGCACCTATCCAAACCGAAGATATGTGGGAGGACGATCTTCCCAGTCGGACATTCTCAACTAATCATAGTCCTAATCTCGACCCAGTTAAACCTAGCTCGATCGAACAGTTTGTCGGCTTATGGGGGTCGATGTTGCAGCAATTTCGTCGTTTATTACCTGCACCGATTCGCCAGCTCTCTGACGCGATTCTAACGGCAATGCTGGTGATACTAGTAACTGTCGGAATCTGGGTGGTTGATGGTTTATTTGTGTCCGGAGTCAATCCCTCGGTGGCTAGCAAACCAGCTACACCTGTCACGGTACAACCAACTCTCTCACCTGCACAAGGTAGCCCAGAACAGGATTTTATCGAAGCAATTCAGTCTCAATTAAGCGATATTACCAGCCAGTATTCGGATGATATCATTCAGACGTTGAAGGTGGATATTGCCCAAGATCGATTAATCGTCCAGCTTAATCCAATTTGGTATCTAATTAGTGACAATAGACAGGATAATGTCACTGATAAAATGTGGCTGCAAGCCAAAGCCAATCACTTTCGCAAGTTAGAGATCCAAAATGCTCAGGGTGTATTGATCGCTCGTAGTCCCGTTGTCGGCAATCATCCCATTATCTTACAACGTAGACAGGGCTGAGTTGTCAATTTATCCCATCTCCCATCTCCCATCTCCCAAAATGTCTAATTTTGTTGCAGAATAGCTTCAACCAACAATAAATATTCGATAATAATAAATAGAGCCTGTTCGAGAAGGGGGTTGGTATTTATGTTATTTACCACATTATTGGATTCCGTCTGCAACCGGAAACATCGCTGGCTCACTAGTGGAGTCGTTGCAATTTTAACAACCCTGGCGAGTTATAACACCACTGCTTTAGCGGATAATCTCAACCGATTGAGTGTGACTCCAAGTGCAAATGGAGTATACCTTTATGGTGAATCCGATCGACCTGATATGATTGGGAAAGAATATATTATTTTTGAAACCATTGGTACTAAAACCATCGGTGCTTTTTATCTACCTCGATCGGAGTTTAGTTGCTTTAAAGGACAGTTTCAAGGATCGCGATTAAATGTGACCTTAACCGATACATTCGATCGCCAAAAGTACAATTTCACCCTTAACCTCAATCCCAGTGGTTTGACAGCCAGCAAACAGCCAATGATGGGCGAACCTAGCTATCAACCCTTAGGCAAAATTAGCGATAACGATCGACGGATGTTGGATACTTGTAGAATCCAACTTGCTAACTAGATAATTCTAGTCGATATCGATCGATTTTGGTTTCTGTTTATCGTTTGATTCATTGGGATTGCTAGTTGCTGTAAATCCAGCTTGCTTTTCCAACCATGTTTTGACAGGATCGTCAGTTAGATTCAGTCTGAGTGCGCCAGAGATAAAGCCACTGCAAAATGCAACGGGTTCTTTTGCTAGTTCTTTCAGAATCGGCGTTAGTTCATTCAACAGCATAAAATTTACGGTGCTAACTTTCCTTCGATTTTAACGTTTCTCACTCTTTCTTGGGGATATATCGTAGGGTGTGTTATTGCGCCAGCGCGAGCGTACCACACATCAATTCGATCTCCACTTTTCACGACATAATGGGGATTTCAGCAGTTTTATTTTTTAAAAACTAGCATCAGATCTGTTCTATCGTTAAATTCCAGCCTTAGCCTTAGCCTTGGGTTTCGCTGGGGCTGGATCATCTTGCTCCTCATTAGCCGCCGCCGCTGCTTTGTCGATATTCCCAGCCTTCACCCAACCTTGGAGATTATCTGTCTCCGATTGAATCAACACCCACTGTTTATCATCACTGGTTTTGACGATCGCCACCTTAGCATTAAATGCAACACCACCAACTTTCTCAGAACCAGAATCGGGTTCTTTCTTCAGCGATAATCCATCCTTCCAGACGACTTTAGCGTCATAAGATCCAGGTGGAAGCTTTTCAGGTGCATCAGGATTTTTAGGATCTTTAACTACTGGTGTTGCATTCGGCGCGGCTGTTACAGCCGTTTTTGCTTTTGGTTTAGCCGCAACGATTGGTTTCGCACCACCCCGCTCTTCTGCGAATACAGGCTTAGGTGGGCGAGTACTCATCTGCGTAATGAAAAAATAATAGCCTGCACCACCGAAGATCGCCGCCAATCCAGCTAATCCAGCTAGAATACCAACGAGTAATTGTACTGATTTTAGTGCGCCGTTCATGGGGAAGGGGATAGGGGATAGGGGATAGGGGATAGGGTTTAGGGTTGTAGGAGGGTTAGGGTATTCAAGAAAAAGGACGCTTGCGTCCAAACTCACTATTCTCGATCTTTTTTGAACTATTCTCTAATCCCTATCCCCTAATCCCTAATCCCTATCCCCTAAATTGACTTGTCTAGAGGCTAATCGTGCTTTACCAGAATTTGCCCAGTCTTGGAGGAATTGAATTTGGGCTTGGGCGGTGACTGCGAGGGGAATCATTTGAGTTGCTGATTCTAGAATATCATCAGTGGTGAAATCGCGGTTTTGACTGAAGCCGATGTGCATGGCTTCAATCAGAGTTTGTTCGATTTCTGCGCCGGAAAAATCGGGAGTTTCATATGCTAATCGATCGAGATCGTAGCACGCGAGGTTATGGGGGCGCAGTTTAGTCAGATGGACGTTAAAAATTGCTCGACGTTCCGCTCTAGTGGGTAAGCCGACGAAAAATATTTCATCAAATCTACCTTTGCGGAGCATTTCAGCGGGGAGGGCATCGATATTATTCGCCGTGGCGACGACGAAAACGGGAGACGTTTTTTCAGTCAACCAAGTGATAAATGTCCCGAATACCCGACTCGATGTACCTGCATCCCCTTTCCCATCAATTCCGGCGAAAGCTTTATCGATTTCATCAATCCACAGCACGCAAGGCGAAAGAGCCTCCGCTAATTGAATCATCTGTCTAGTGCGCGATTCTGATTCACCTACCAAGCCACCAAATAACCGCCCGACATCCAATCGTAATAGGGGTAAATACCAGTGGTGGGAAATTGCCTTAGCCGTCAATGATTTCCCCGTGCCCTGAATTCCGACCAGGAGCAGCCCTCTAGGATACGGGAGACCATATTGACGCGCTCTGTCAGAAAAGGAACCGCCACGGCGCAGCAACCAGTCTTTGAGATTATCTAAACCACCGATATCGGTGATCTGTTCCTTGGCGGGATAGAAATCGAGGATTTGGGTTTGACGGATAGTTTGACGTTTTTCGGCGAGAACTAATTCTACATCATCGGGGCGAATTTCGCCGTGGGTAGCGATCGCGCGAGCTAATACCCTGCGAATTCTATCTAGTGATAAACCCTGACAGGCGCGGACCAAATCGTCTAATTGTTGTTTACTGAGATGGTTGACGGTAGCATTGAGCAATCGATCGATCTCGACTTTGATTTCGGTAGCTGTCGGGAGCGGGAATTCTAATAGGACGATCGATTCACTCAGATCGCTGGGGATGGTAATCTGGGGCGAGAGGATGACGATATTTTTCGGTTCGGATTTGAGCTTGCGGGCGAGATTTCGCAGTTTACGTGCTACAGATACATCTTCCAGAAAGCGGTGATAATCCCGAAGGATAAATATCCCCGAAATATCGGGGCTAAGTTTATCGACAAATTCTAGAGCTTGCAACGGATTGCGTTTTCCATAGCCCAAATCGTTGGGATTGCCCTGATAACCATCCACAAAATCCCAGATATAAATCGGTCGATTGCCTTGCTGCTGGGCAACTTTGGCGATCGATCCTTCCACTCGTTCTTCTTCGGTTGTGGGAATATAGATTAGCGGCGATCTCGCCCGTAATAGCAGTTCAAATTCTGTACTAAAAGTCATATTTTGTGGTGAAGTTTAGTCCAAGATGAGATGAATAAACCAGGAGAGCATTAAACTGTATTTATGATCTTTGATATTAAACACTGTTTAATTACTCACTGCTAGCGATCGGGTATATTCAATAATACCCGATCGCTTTTTAGTTGGTTTAATCGGTCGAAAATAATCAATCTAATCTAATTTAAGAACGTCTTGAGTTCCTTGGCGACGCTTCGTATCTTTTGCTTGATAGGTACCAACACAAGCATCTTTTTTATACATAACACAGGAGAGATATTCCGTAGTTTCAATCAGTGCCGCCCGCAAGGCTTTACCAACAGGAGCTTTCTTCTGTTCAGACGAATTATTTCCAGCTTGGATGCCAAATAGGCTAACACTACCACTGTTTGCCTGCGCTGTATCAGTCGCACGACCTTCGATGGTGCGGGAGTACGCCACTTCTCCACTAGTGGTATCGACAACGCGGAGATCGATGGAAATGTAAGCTTCAGCCTCGCTCTTCTGTTCGCCACCACCAGCGCAGATCCCCAGGAAGCAACCTCCAATCTGACCTCCACCTGATTTCTTACTTACCCCTTCCTCAAAAGATGTCACACGACCCAGGACGACATACTGCGCTCCGGTCAATTGACCCTTTTTTGCTCCAGTCTTCTTTTTCACTAGTCCCACTTCGGCTAATTCTTGCTCGGACAGAACTTCCTGCAATTTTTGTCTCTCGACGACTTTAAAGTTTCCAGTCGCGGATAGCTCATTACTGAGCGCATCTCCCAATTGACGAGCGGTATCCGATTTCCACCACCACCAAGTCGTTTCATTCTTAAAAGATGGCACTGAAATCGTTGGTTTGGTCTGAGCGAATACAGGGCTATTGACAATTCCAACACTGGAACTCACTATCGTCAAAGTCATCAGTAATCTAGCTGCAATTTGTGTTTTGTGGGATAAAATTTTCATAGAATATCTTTTGCTCCGTAATATTACTCAGCCATAAGACATATTTTAAGATCCGTCTTGACAGAGCGTGTAACAGTCATACATTATTACACGCTGTGCATCTGTTTCCTGACATTGCTATAAAATAAAGATAGGTCATTAGTTACAGCTAACGACCTATCTTCCACAAACCAACAAAATTAATATTCCTTAATCCTATCCAACCTGAAGAATAGATTTGTCCATCGATCTGTAGGGGTAGGTTTATGAAATCTAATGTCGTTGGCGTAGCCTCTTCTAAGAAACTCAAGCCACAATTAGCTCAGGAACTAGATCGAAGCCCATTTTCTTCGCCCGTTGTTTTAGATGTTTAAGCACTCGCTGTTGGTATTGTTGCTCATAAGCTTCGGCACCAGCATCCACAAAATCTTCCCCTGTAGTCCATAAATGATAAAAAATCCGCGCTAACTTATGAGCCGTTGCCGTAATGGCAATCGGCGCACCAGAACGGGTGCGAATCCGGCGATAGAAACCACCTAAAGCTGTCTGACTATTCGCTAAAGATTGAGCAGCAATCCGAAAAGCATTTGAGGCGCGATTGACTAACTTGCGAGTTTTAGAACTAAGGATTTTACCACCGCTAATCTTACTCCCAGGACAAATGCCCAACCAAGAGGTGAAATGCTTAGATGTAGGAAAGCGAGTGGGATCTAAACCAACTTCAGCAATAATTGCCTGAACAGTCAGTGCTTCTAATCCATCAATTTGAGTGAAGTCTACGCCGCTAATTCGATACAGATGGGAGCGTAGATCGAAACTAGGTGCATTGCGACTGGGCTTCTTACCTTTAGGTCGAGGTGGGAGTGGCTCGTCACTTTGGCTATCAAACTCTGACAAACACTGTTCGATCTGTTGGTCACATTGTTGAATTTGCTGTTGATAGGTATCATACAAACTCAACTCCTGTTTGAGGACAAACAGATGCTCGACTCGGTAATCGCCCACCAGTGCTGCGGCAATTTCGGCAATACTGCGTTTGGCGCGAGGATCTTTTAATGAAGCCAATCGCTGTGGGTCGCGTTCACCAGCCAAAATCGCCCGAATAATTGCCATTCCAGTTACTCCAGTGACATCACTAACTACACGATGCAATTGCACGTTCATCTCCGTTAATGCTTTTTGCATCCGCTGAATGTGAACGCTGGCACTTTTAGTTAAGCGGTCGCGCTGTCGAATATAGCTGCGAAATACACATACTTGGTCGTCTGGACGAAAGGAACCAGATAGTAATCCATAGCTGTGTAGCCTTTGCAGCCACTGACAATCTAGGACATCGCTCTTGCGACCAGGTACTGTTTTAACAAAACGAGCATTTACCAGCCGGACTTCTAATCCACTGGTTTCCAAGATTTGGAATAACGGAATCCAGTATACTCCGGTTGATTCCATTGCTACTGTGGTAATCCCTCTCGACTTGAGCCATTCGGCGATGGCGTATAGGTCGGCTGTGAAGCAGCTAAATTTACGAATTGGTTCTGGATCTAGTTCGGCTGGGATGCTCACCCAATGTTCTGATGCTCCAATATCTATGCCTGCTGCTTGGGGATGAATTTTCTCTAGTTCTGGTTCTACTTTTGGTCTAACCATTTTTTCTCCTTTTCGCTCAAGAATTAAGTGCTCTGACCTGAGTGGGTCGCTGTACAGTCTTCTAAACGGGATAGAATAATTATTCTTTCACCAATCTCATCACCACGCATCTCAGAACCATGCTCGGATTCAGGCTCTATCGCACCATTGAGGCTTCGGTCTTAACTGTCAGGGCACTCCTCCAGCATAATCGTTTGCGAGTTTCCTAGAGCAGTTTCTTTCATCTTTTAGCCGACGTAAAACGTCGGCTCAGTTGCTCGGAACGAGAATGTTACTATTGGGTCTTAAACAAAACCTACCCTCCTCCACTAGAAGATCTCAAATGGGTTCTATACAATCATCGAACTTGGTGGCGGCGTAACTCCGACACTGACCCCTCAGGTTTCGATCCATTTAACGTATGTTGAGATAATGGATAGAACCGAACATTATCTTCTGTTAAATTCAGTTTTGATTCGAGTTTTAGTTGCAGCTCTTGGTATTTAGCGATCGACAATACACATTCAAATACGCTATACTGAACCCTTCTTCCATATCCTTTGAGCAACTTGGTGATCTTGTTGCGGCGGTTGTCGCAGGTGATATCGTAAACGACAATATACATTAGCATCAACGAATTTGATAAGGTTGGTAAGTTGCTAACGGCTGATAAATAAATTGTTTGTAAGCTCTAATTTGTTGGATAATTGCTGCCCATTTTGCTTGGAGACTACCGTCATCGGTGCTGATTTCGGTTTCCATCCGCGCTAAAAATGCTTTGAGATATTTTTTGCTACCTTTAAGATTGAGATAACAACCACCATCGCGGTATACAAAATCAGTAAGATCGATCGAATGTTGATTTATCATCATCAATACTAACGAATCAACAATCGGTGCGCGAAATTCTTCAATCAAATCTGATGCTAAAGCTGGATGTTTATCACTCCCTTGATGCAGACATCCATAATAGGGATCCAATCCTTGTAACTCGATGATACTCAGCAGGTGATTCCACAATACTTGATAGCCAAAACTCAGCATTGCGTTGACTGGATCTGCTGGCGGACGACGCGATCGAGTGGTAAACTCAAAGTCAGGATTGCTGATACATTTTCCTAAGCCTGAGAAGTAATATTTCGCTCCCAATCCTTCAAATCCGAGTAGTTGTTCGATCATCTTAACTCGATCTATCTTCTCAATTATATCCCCCATCTTCCCGACTACCACAGCAATATTATCGTCATGCAAGCGGCGATTTTGTCTCTGTAAGATCGTCCGACTATTGCTCAATTTTGTCTTGACTATTTGCTGCGCGGCGATGAGTGCGTCGGCGGAATTTAGTTGTTGCTGGAGTCGATGCAGATGACGACTATCGCGAGTAGTTGCGTAGGTTTTGCCATAACAGTAACCCGCTTGAGATAGATAGGCAATCGGGATATTTTTTTTGAGACAAGCTTTAATTGTTTGGGTGGTAATTTGAGAGTTACCAAAGACTAATATCTGTTCGAGTAGCGGGAGTTGCGCTTTAGTTAAAATGCAATCTTTCTTTTTGATGATGATGGTTTCGCCATCGAGACTAACACTGCACCCTTGTTCGGAAATGTATAGCGTTTTCAATCTGGTTTGGTAGTTTTGGTGAAATTCCTGATATTTCTATTCAACCTCAAAACCACTAGCTCGCGCATCATCTATTTTGCTGAATCGATCTATCCTCTTTTAATATCAATAGTGGATCGACTAAAACACTCTTGCTGCAAGCTTTTCAGCTACTTTTTTGGATTTCGGCAGTTGCCAATATATTTCATATATTTGAAAACTTACCTTTATTATACGCAAAAATGTTTATTGCTCGGCATCGGTCATTTGACTGATTTTTCTGATCAAGTTTCCATTCAATTAGGTTCCCCAGTGAAGGGGAAGGCAAGAAGGACAATCCCAATAACGAATATCCAAAGGCATGTTTCCATTCAATTAGGTTCCCCAGTGAAGGGGAAGAGTACCCATTTTAAACCCTTGTAGCGTATGGTGTCTACAGGGCATTTGCGAGGGTCGGTGACAGAAAGCTATTTCAAAGTGTAAATGCAACACTAGATCGAGCTGAAACCTTGTCACAGTAATCTATCGAGGCTCTCCGACAGAGGCAATGGGTTTGAGGCTGTGGGAGCTACAATAGATTGAGGATATCCTGATTGAGCCTGTCGAATGTATTGGTATCGGGAACTGGGGTTAATTGTTTGAGGATGATTTTGAGATCGTTGAGGATGGTATCAGATTTGTCGAGTTGGCAGGGTAAGCGCACCTCAAACGCTCTTGACAACTAGGCAGTAGTGCTGGAAGCAGGGAAGGCGGAGGCTAACAAAGTAAGCATATAACGATTATCCATGGCGGCACGCTTAGATTTTTGCTTGAGACTACCCTTAAAAGTATGCTCACAATTGAGAATATTGAGTGCAAAACGACGAACTAGAGCCAGATTGTGAGG
>JANYDE010000097.1 GCA_025359915.1 Chamaesiphon sp. 336R_metabinner_41
ACTAAAGTCCCCCACAATTGCTTTCAATGCTCCAAGGTTGGTAATGATGAGGCTAAGTTAAAGTCTTGCTGGGACAGTAAACTTTGCCCTGCTAGAAGACATTATCATCGCAATCGTGGCAAGTTGTCGCTAGAACGCAAGGCGAAGCGATTGGGTTCTAGTAATATCGTTGAGATTGCGGTTAAGATTCCCACGGGGTTCGCTGCTAGTGTAATTTTCTATCGAGAACGGCAGGATGCTCCAGTACATGCGATCGCGGCTGAGGTATGGCAGAGCGATAAGGGGAAGGTGTTGATGGTACAGCCGATGCACTGTTTGGGTTTGTCTCCGGCTCAAGTGGTGGAGGTGATGGAGGAGATTTTGAAGGCTTGTTCTGGTGAGTTGGGAGTGGAAATTACTAAGTTTGCAAATAAGGTGGAGTTACATCCATCTCAATGTCCAATATTGGATTGTCCTCGATGCCACAACAATTAGAGCTAGATTTGTGGCAGATTCTGACGGTTGCTCAAGCGGAACCTGCTACTGTTGGGTTTATCGAACTGTGCGGTCATTTGGATGGGTTGAATCTGGTTGATGGGGCGCGGGCTGTTGGTGAGATTGCGGAGATTTATCGAGTTCGGGCGGAGACAATTTTAACTGAGATTGCAGCGGCTTATTTACCAGTTAAAGAGCCAATTGTACCTGATGAGTTATGGGCGCATCTGTATCGTTCTACTTTTATTTTACGGGATGAGCATCTGTATTTGGAAGTGGAGCATGATTATCCCCCAGAGCGTCAGTCGGTGATTAAGTTGGGGGTGGAGGCGGATGAGGTGGCGGCTTGCGCGATGATTCAGGCGGTGATAGGAAATACTCATGGGGAGGAGATCAAGCTATGGGCGAGTCGGATTCGAGCGGTGATGGTGGAATGTGGGGAGATGTTGTTGGTGGAGTTGCAACAGAAATCTGGGTTGAAGCTGGTAGATTTATGGTTGGGGCTGTTGTTGGGAGATACTGGTTGTTCGATACGCCGTCAGTTAAGTTGTGAGGTAGAACTTAGTGTTGATTTCTACGATCGATCGGGGATTTGGATTGTGGGTAATTCAACATCAAGATGAACAGCTATAGTGCGACACGCCACCAGCGTCAAAAAACACCTGAGGTTTTAGACGATAGTATTTATCTTCTATTTCCTGTGATTGCTCATCATACGGATGGCTAAACACTTCTTGCAACTCCTTAACTAAAGTGTAGTCACCTTGCATGGCTTGTTGGTAGGCGGGAACAATCAACCACTCTCGCCATGTATATTTTGGGTTAGTCTGTTTCATCTTTTTTGAGATCTCAGCCAGATTGCCGTCGTTCCTGACAAGATCGCGCCAGCTTTGTAGCCAAGATTGCCATTGCTCATCGAGTTGTTGTGAAGTCTCAACGTAGAAGCTCTTTTTCAATGCTGAGACATCGTCTGGTATATGAGATAACTCGCGAAAGAAAATGGTGTAATCCACCTTTGAGTAGAGCATTAACTCCAATAGTGCCTTAAATAAGGTCGAGTTATATTCAGTCAGGCCAAGTTTGGCAGCCCACATTTTTTGGATTTGGTTTTCCATCGCTTTTGCGAAGTCATGGCCTAATTGGTCGAAGTGTTCTAAAGCTTCGGCATCCTCTACGAGTAGCGGCCTCAAAGCTGTTAAAAACATACGATAATTCATTTCTGCGGCGATCGGCTGATTGAAGAATGAAAAGTGTTTACCACCACCAGTCCAAGGTTGAAACCCAGGGTCAAAAGATTCACAAAACCCAAATGGTCCATAGTCGAGGGTAAAGCCACCAGCGGCGCAGTTGTCACTATTAAAATTACCCTGGCAGTAACCAACACGTTGCCAATTAGCCACCAGTGCAGTGAGACGTTGACGAAATAGCTTCGCCAACTCAACGACTCGATCGGCAAAAACAAGATTCTGATTAATGTCGCTTTTGTATTCTCGCTCAATTAAATGCGACACGATCTTGCTTAACTCTTCTAATGCGCTAGGATGAGCATTACTGCGAGCGCGGCGGGCAAATAGCTCTAACTGACCAACGCGCAAAAAGGATGGTGCAACGCGAGTTGAAATCGCCACAGGATTGTCCACCAAAATATCAGGATCGATCGAGTGGGAGTCCTGAGAATACCAAGGTCGGGTAACGGTGTCAGATTTAGAAACATACAGTGTTAAAGAGCGCGATGTGGGAACACCTAAAGCCTGCATATATTCTTGCGCTAGGAACTCCCGCACACTCGAACGGAGTACTGCACGCCCGTCACCACCACGGCAATAAGGCGTTGGGCCACCACCTTTCAATTGCATTTCCCAGCGTCGGCCATTGATGGTTCCTTCAAACACAGAGATTGCCCGACCATCGCCATAACCATTGCCAGTCCCAAATGGACATTGTTGGATATATTCGGTGCCATAAATCGACAGTGCATAGCCAGTCGCCCAGCCAACCTGTCGCATCGGCTCACGCACAGCAGAAATATCACCAGAAAATACCTGGCGAAATTGTTCATCAAACGCCAGCTCGTCGCTCAACCCAAGTTCTTTTAAAAAAGTGCCGCTATGGGTTACATATTCTGGTTCTGCAAGCGGTGTCGGTGTTACAGGTACGAAATGACCAGAGAAAACCTGTCGGGCACGGTGATCATTACCATCGACCGTGGCATCAGGATCGGCATTTAAAGTATCCATCAGAGAATAATCCGCCAGTCGCATAAACTCATCAAAGGTAGTTACGCAGGAGGTAGCAGATGGTTTAGATTGATACGACATTGTTGCTAACGGCCTAGGTTTCAGCGGACGGTGATGCATTCTAAGCTTGATGATAGCGTTTCCCTCCGTTCCGTTGCAACCCTTATATCTAGAGTATTTGTCGATCGAACATAATTAGGGAGTCTAGTCAGGATCGTGATGAAATAGTGCAATCGACGATCGCCAAAACTGTTATTTACCAAGGATGAAATCGACATGTTATCTAAGTCTATTCAAGCCTTTAACGATCGAGTAGCTGCCGATCCACAATTGCAAATCGAGATCCGATTCTCTTTCAGAGAGGCTTCGCCAACGATAACTTCACCAATGGATTTTTTAGCATTGGCGAAAATAGAGGGACTCGATCTCACTGGAGAAGATTTTCAGATTTTGGTACAGCAAGCTTATCAGCAGTGGATCGAGAAGTTAGATCCGAAGATGAGTGGTTTTTTTAGCCAGATTCATGGGGAAAAAGAACTGGATGACAGGTTAAAAGTTTGTCAGTCGAGTCATGATGTGATTGAATTGGCACAGGAGTGTGGAGTTAAATTATCGGAGGATGAGCTGCAACGGGCTGCAATGGTTGCAGAGGCTATTTCTGGCTTTAGCTTTGAAAAGCTCTGGTTCAGGGGGCTAGGATTGATAAATTAGTGCATACTATCTCGGAAATACCTGGAGTTTTTAGCCGAAGTTAATCGTACTAAATGGCAATTTTAAACCCGGCACTATTCTTATGTCCTCCACCTCCATAGAGTTTAGCGATTTCCGAACAGTCAAAATCAGGCTGGGAACGTAGAGAATAGGAGATACTCGATTTCCCTCTCAACCAACTAGCCACAACAGGATAATCTGGATACTCTTCAAGCATTTGGTGGCATAGGTCGGAGACGATATCATAATTGGAGCAATTAATTAGTGGGATTTTAGCTCCAGTTATCCACTCTCCAGTCGGAGCTTGATAAGGTGGTAGAGCATCTAGGTAGACGTGTTTCAACATCCCTTTAATTTCTTTAGTTTGATATCTCAGCAGAGTGGCACCATCTTGTCGTAACTGCTTTAAACCTTCTGGTGTAAGTAAGTCAATCCAGAGGTCGAATTCTTGCGGTAGTAATTGCAGTCCAGCGGCAATTTCGCCAGTACCTTCTAATTTCCATTCCCACAAATCGCGGTCTTGAATATATCTAAATAAATCGGGAATTGGTCGCTCTGGATGAAAGTATTCCCAGCTAATCATCGCGCCAGATCGATTCATGTCGAATAGGGCACCGCGTAATCCTAGTAATGCTTCTTGGGCTGTTTTGTGGTGGTCGAGAGTGATGACTTGGGTGTGTTGTGCTAACAGTGATTCCATCACTTGTCGCGGATAGCTAAAGTCGAGAATATATACTTTTGAACCTGGTTCCATTTCAGGGGGATCTTGTTGATGTTTGACACCGATGTATTCAGAGTTGTCGCCAAACTTCAAGTAAGCGGCAAGGGCACTGCCAAATCCATCGGGGCAGTTATTATGGTAGAGGGTATAAATTTTTGACATAGCTAAATAATATCTGACAATCGATGTCTGTTAGTTCCCCAATACTGTAGTGTCCACTTATAAAACAGATACACCAGGCGATCCTTCAGTTGCACCCCAGGTTTCTCTGACTGGAGTGGTAGAGCGGATTACCTTTCATTCTGAAGAAAGCGGCTATACGGTCGCTCGGCTCCAATCACCCCGCGCTCATGAATTAACTACGATCGTCGGTAACTTTGCCAATATCCAAGCCGGACAAACCCTGCAACTCCAGGGTACTTGGAAGGAGCATCTTCAATACGGACAACAATTTCAAGTTATCAAATACAGCGAAACCAAGCCTGCCACGCTGACAGGGATTGAGAAGTATTTGGGGAGCGGTTTGATTAAGGGAGTCGGCCCCGTTACCGCTAAACGGATTGTGGCGCATTTCGCGCTGGATACTTTAGAAATTATCGAACAGGATAGCGAGCGATTAATTGAAGTTCCAGGCATCGGTAAGAAGCGAGTCAAGATGATTCAACGCGCCTGGGTGGAACAGAAGGCGATTAAAGAGGTGATGCTGTTCCTTCAGACTCATGGGGTTTCGACGACTTATGCGGTGAAAATCTTCAAGCAGTATGGGGATAAATCGATCGCAGTTGTCACGAGTAATCCCTATCAACTCTCAGAAGATATCTTTGGGATTGGTTTCTTAACTGCCGATCTTATTGCGCGAAATTTAGGTGTAGATCCTGCTTCTACGTTCCGTTATCGAGCGGGTATCAAACACGTTCTGGGCGAAGCCGCCGAAGATGGGCATTGTTTTCTACCCCAGCCGGAATTATTAACAGCCTCGACAACTAAACTTACGACTGACGAACATACCGCGACTGAGAATGCGGTGTTAGAAGTGTTGCGGGACATGAGTTTGCAACAGGATCTAATCCTGGAAACAGTAGAGGAAATTCCGTTGTATTTCCAACCCAGTTTCTTCTACACCGAACAGAATTTAGCCATTTCTATCCTCAAACTACTCGACCAGCCACAGTCAGTAGATTTACCCCGCGTCCGCAGTTGGATCGACAGGTTTACTCAAAGTCAAAAGATTATCCTCTCGCCCGAACAGCAGCAAGCGGTGGAGATGGCGGCGACGCAACGGGTGATGATTCTAACTGGTGGCCCAGGTTGTGGGAAGACGTTCTGTACCCGCACGATTGTTGCTTTATGGAAGGCAATGGACAAGAAAATCGCCCTTGCTGCACCGACGGGGAGAGCTGCTCAGAGGCTATCAGAAATGGCAGGAATCGAAGCGAAAACCATTCACCGTCTATTGGAGTTCGATCCGGCGACAAGAGGGTTTAAGCGGGGTGTAGATGAACCTTTGCCTCACGATGCAATCGTGGTTGATGAAGCTTCGATGTTAGATCTATTCCTAGCGAATTCGCTGATTAAGGCGATTCGGACTGATGCTCATTTACTCATCGTGGGAGATATAGACCAATTACCTTCGGTGGGGCCAGGAAGCGTGTTGGGCGATCTGATAAAATCGGGTCGGATTCCAGTAGTCAGGTTGACTCAGGTATTCCGTCAAGCTCAATCGAGTGGGATTATTCGCGCTGCTCACCAGATTAATCGCGGACAGTATCCCACCCTGGAACCGATTTCCGACGCGCCTGTGTCGGATTGTCTGTGGCATAGTGGCGGGTTTGAGCCAGAACATGGGGTGCAAACTATCTGTGAACTGATTCGAGATTTCATACCCAGTTTAGGGTTTAATCCGGTTACGGACGTGCAGGTATTGTGTCCGATGACCAGAGGGGTGGTGGGAACTAGGAACTTAAATCAGGTGTTGCAAGAGTTGCTCAATCCTCCCACACCTGAGAAAGCTCAAATTAATCGGGGTGGGGATTTTTTAAGGGTAGGGGATAGAGTGATCCAACTTAAAAATGATTACGAGCGGGAGGTATTTAATGGGGATTTGGGGGTTGTTAGGGAGATCGATTCAACCGAGCATGAGGTGATGATTCAGTTTGAGGGTAGAGAAGTTATCTATGACTATGCGGATTTGAATGAATTAGGATTGGCTTGGTCGATTTCCATCCATAAATCTCAAGGTTCGGAATATCCAGTGGTAATTTTGCCGCTGTACATGCAGCATTACCTGTTGTTATCGCGGAATTTGGTGTATACCGGATTGACGCGGGCGAAGAAGTTAGCAATTGTGGTTGGATCGAATAAGGCAATTGGTTTGGCGGTGAGACAAGATCGGATGGGGAAAAGATATACTCGTTTACCAGCAAGATTGGGCGGAAATACGTTGTTTTATGATACTCAAACTTCGACTAAATAATTGGTGGAAGGAGCGACACTAATTGTTTGCTTTGCCAACCGGAGGCAATCGAAGATTATCGATTCTTCGTTCGCGATCTTGGTATGATAGCGAAGGATATCTCAATTTCAAAAAAATTGGTGTTAAAGCAGTCGAATATCCAAGTGTTCGGGAAGAAACCCAAGGCTGAAGCACAGCCTAATGAGTAAGTTTAGAATCATGGTTTTAATACTAGGCTATCCAGACAATTGGACTGAAATTGCCGCTACAGTTAAGCAATCAGCAGGTTATCGCTGTAACCGCTGCGGCTTGAAGTGCTTACCGCCCAACAATAGTTACCGTCACCTAGATTTATCCCTCAGACGCAAACTCTCGGCTCAAGTACATCACTTAGATGGGAATCCCGCTCGGAATGACACGTCGAATCTCATCTGCTTGTGCAGTGGTTGTCATTTGAGGATGCACCGCCATCGTCCCCAGCCGACTCCAGGACAATTATCACTCAAGTTAAAGCTGCCCAAAATCCGCAGATCTCGCCAACACAAGCAAAATTGGCAATTAACGCTTGCCGATCTGATCGATCGATTACCCCGATTGTCAGTAGACTTACATCAACAGTTGGAATTAGATTTGTCTATTAAAAATGCTCTCTGCACGACTGAAGTTTATAGAGAAGTAGCTGACAATAGCTAGATTGGCTGCCCATAAAAAATTGTGGGACAACGTTGTCCCACAAGTAAAATCAAGGCTGGATGTCAAGTTAACTGCTGAAGATCAGAACGTTTGATTTTCAAAGCTTTTTGGATTTCTTTGAGTGCGCGTTCGAGGTCGGCTAGTTCTTGGGCAGTATTAATATCTGCCAACAACTTATTCACCTTCACAGTCACTCGAACTACTCGATCTGGTTTAATGACAGGAGTGGGGGCATGAGTATCGATCGTATCTTCAATTAACATTTTGGTTTCAATTAAAGATAATTTGTCCTCAGTTATTTGTTGAATTACCTCGGCTCTGATTTTCAAGGCATCTTCATCGGACTGCCCTAGATATTCAGGGGTAAGCCTGTCAATTTGCTTTGCCTTGCTACCTTCGATTCCATACTCTCTAATCGCCGCTTTCACATCATCTGACACTTTTAAGAGGGGAAGAATATGCTTATTAATACTAGCGGGATGAAGTTGTAAGCCTAAGATCGTCTGAAAAATCTGTTTTTCCTCATCTTTGTTCTCTAGACTATCCAGCCATAATTGTTGAGTCTGGGGATCGGCTATTTTGAGAGCATTAAAATCTGGAGCGGTACCCTCTCGCTCCATCTGACGCAGAGCGGCATGAAGAGCCTTCGGAATCTCAGTTTCTCGTCCAGCCCAGTTGGGATAACGATCTACGGTCAGTTTAATTATTGCTTCGGCAATATCCAGATCATGCAATCGTTGGGATTGGATGCTGGTAACTACCTGCCGCTCGAAGATCTCAGTAGCATTTAGGGATGCTGCGACAGTTAAAAACACGGCTTCCAACTCCTCCCAACCTAATTTTTGAGCACCTCGCCACCGCAATTCACCTTCAAATAACTTATAGCGATCACCCGTGGGGATAACGATAATCGGTGTGAGCTGGCCCTTAGTACGAAGACTTTCAGATCTTTCTTGAACGATCGCGGGGGGAAACACGGTTCGTGGTTGAGCCTCATCGCGATCGATTTTACCGACTGCAATCCGATGAATTCCGGATCGGGCAGCTAGTTGTGCGGTTAGTTCGGCAATTTGCCCTTCAAGTTGAGACTGCTGCAAGCTATCGAGTTCCAGTGACTTGAGCCTAGCAACTTCAGCTTTGAGTTCCTCTACCTCGGATTGTAATCCCTCAATTTGTTGATATTCCCGCGCACCTTGGAAAGAATCGCGCAACCCGCCGAGCTTTTTAGTTTGAGCAGCCATAAATTTTATGCCTCCGTTAATAATTCCACAATTTTGGCGGTAATCGGGTCGAAATCTTTGATAGCGTCACAGCCCGGACGATAAAGCTGAAGGGGTAATCGTTCCAAAGATGCGTTGAGATAATAATTAGATTGACGAATCGCTGGAAAGCAATGTATCCCCATCTCTTCGATTAGCACTGGCAAGGTATCGCTTAAATCGATGTCCGTGCGGAGCTTACCCTGCTTATTCAGTCCTAAAAAATTCCGGTGCATCGCAGTTTCAGCCCAATCTACCCGATTGGGAACGAATCCCAAAATTTCTGGTTTGGGGCGCAGTCTCAATTCTGACAACTGCCGAAAATACCACCGGATAAAACCAGCAAAGCCTTCAGCGTCCTTGTTCTCTGGCTTGATTGGCGAGAGAACATGGGTGCTAGCAGCTAAGGCAACAACTCCCATTGGTTCTAAGGTAGCTGGGGTATCGAATAGAATCACATCGGCAGCTAGGGGATAATCTTCGAGCCGATCTTTCAATAAATAATGGCCACGAGGGTTGAGGGGGATTTCGCGAATTACTCGCTCGATCGCCTCACCACCTTGAATGGCGGTAATTTTGTCAGTTTTTTCTACCCAGACTGGTTTGAGCGGGTAATTTCCAGCAAAATCTGGCTCGAAGACAGCCGCGATCGAGTCTTGTGGTTCTGGATTCATAGACAATCCAGTAAAGGTACTCAAGGAACTAGAAATATCGAGTTCGATAATTGTGACTTTAAATCCTTTGTGGGCGATCGCATATGCTAAATGGACGGCAGCAGTTGTTTTACCAGAGCCGCCAGCGTTACTGGCAATACAAATCCGAATTTGTCTTTTAGCCACTTTAGACTGGCTACTTTTTTGCTGTAAGGTCATAAGGTAGATGTGCAAACTTTACAGATCGTGTGGGACAACGTTGTCCCACACGATTGATTGAACCATAAAAAGGACAAATCTGTTAGCAATCTCTAATAGGACAAACCTTCTTCCTCGAAGTATTCATCTTGCTCCTGGTCTAAATCGCTGACAACATAACCATCAAGTTGGTCAAAATTATCCACTGGAGCTACAGCCCCATCCTGAAGGAAAGTTTCAAACTTCTGGGACTCCACCCCATTAAAGCGTTCGAGTTGCTCGACATCTCTTTTCTCAACATGGGGAAAGCCAACAGG
>JANYDE010000103.1 GCA_025359915.1 Chamaesiphon sp. 336R_metabinner_41
AGCATTCTCGGCATCGCTCTCCTGTTAACTGTTTTGTTAACATTCTCTGTGGGTTAATTGCTTATTGCCATCAACCCAAGAAGCCAGGAATCGCTATGCAGCACAATTTGATCTGTTCTGCTTAACCCGAACTCACGTTAAGTAATAAGTAATAAGTTCGATAAAGAAGCCCCATTAGCATTCAACTAACAGGGCTTTTTTAATAATTAAATTATTAATTCAATTGCTGCTACAGCATTGGTGCAAACTGAGGCTTCTCAGGTACCACTGTGTATTCAGCGACGATTTGACGGAATTCATCACCATCGATCGTTTCTTTTTCGATTAAGATGTCTACAAGTCGATCGATTACCGAACGATTTTCACGCATGATTTGCAGTGATTCCTCGTGGCATTTATTCACGATGATCCGCACTTCTTGGTCGATTTGAGCGGCTACTTCGTCGGAGTACTCAGAACGCGCACCCCAGTTACCACCGAGGAATACTTCCCCAGATTGGCTTTCGAGTGAGAGCGGGCCGAGTTTGGACATCCCGAACCGTGTTACCATTTGGCGAGCCATTGAGGTAACTTGTTGCAAGTCTCCACCAGCTCCAGTTGTGACTTCAGCATCACCAAAGACGACTTCTTCGGCGGCGCGTCCACCCAACGCACCGGAAATCCGCGCGCGAAGTTGGGTACGGGAGATTAGAGATTGATCTTCAGAAGGAGTAAACCAGGTCAAACCAGCAGCTTGTCCGCGGGGGATCAGGGTTACTTTTTGGAGTGGGTCGTGAGCGGCGATCAGAGTAGCGACGATCGCGTGCCCTACTTCATGATAAGCTATGAGACGCTTGCTCTTACCATCTACGAGCGGAGTACCTTCCATCCCTGCTACGACTCGATCGACTGCATCATCGATTTCGAGGTTGGTAATCGCATCTTTGCGACGACGTGCGGTCATAATTGCGGCTTCATTGAGCAAGTTGGCTAAGTCAGCACCACTAAAGCCAGGAGTCCGACGAGCGATTGCTTCGAGGGAAACGCCTTCACCTAATTTCTTGTTCCGAGCGTGGACATTGAGAATTTCAATCCGTCCAGCGACATCAGGCGGATCTACCTGTACTTGTCGATCGAAACGACCGGGACGTAATAGAGCAGAGTCTAACACGTCAGGGCGGTTAGTTGCCGCAATAATAATAATCCCAGTATTACCTTCAAACCCATCCATCTCGGTCAGCATTTGGTTTAGGGTTTGTTCTCGTTCGTCGTTCCCACCACCAATACCAGCACCGCGTTGACGACCGACTGCATCAATTTCATCGATGAAGATGATACAAGGAGCGTTTTCCTTCGCTTTTTTGAACAAATCACGGACGCGAGACGCACCCACACCGACAAACATTTCGACGAATTCCGAACCAGAAATACTAAAGAATGGAACGCCAGCTTCACCAGCAATCGCTTTTGCTAATAGGGTTTTACCAGTACCTGGAGGGCCGACTAATAGGACACCTTTAGGAATTTTCGCACCAACAGCAGTGAACCGCTCTGGCTGTTTAAGAAAAGTTACAACTTCTTGCAATTCTTCCTTTGCTTCCTTAATTCCGGCAACATCATCAAACATCACCCCAGTTTTGGCATCCATCTGGAACTTCGCTTTGGATTTACCAAAGTTCATCGCTTGTCCAGGGCCACCAGGCATATTATTAGAACGGCGGAATAGTAAGAACAAACCGCTGATTAATAAGGCTGGAAAAACTAAGTTACCGAGGAAACCCCAGACTGCACCATCATTCCGAATTGGATGGCTGTCAAAGGAGATATTCGAGTCTCTCAGCTTGGCAATCAATTCTGGTGAGTTCATTGGTAAATCGACACGCAGACGTTGCATCCGATTTTCTAGGTCTGGATCGATCGCTTCAACGATCGCTGTTCTACCACCATCATACAGGTCAACTGCCTTGACGCGATTTGCATCAAGATACTCTAGGAACCTACCATAGGTCATCCGAGTACTCGCTGTATTTTGACCGACTTCAGCGGTGACGGGTGTGAATGCCCCTTGCCATACAAAGAAGCCGATTACCAGAACGGGAATCGTCCACAGTGCTGCTAGTTTCCACGAGAACTTCATAAAATTTTGTGCCTTTAGTTATGGGGTGACAGGAGTCGGTTAAGAATAAATAATTCGGCTTGTCTTATATACGCTTTAAAATGTTTGAAAACATATCTTAATTAAATTTAACGTAATTCTCAGATTTCGGAAAGGGGGGGAATTAGGGGAAAGGGGAAAGGGGAAAGGGGAAAGGGAGGGTAATGTAGGGTGGGCACTGCCCACCATCTAGGGTTGCGGTAATTTCACTGCTATGAATTTTGTGAATTTTTACAGAATAAATTCACCTTTAGCGATATTGATGACTCTGCCGCCGATGCTGACGGGGCAATTGTCGGGGGTATAGTTGGCTCTGAGGTAGAGGAGAGAGCTTCTGCCCATTTCGATACCTTGTTCGACGGTGATGTCGAGGTTGGGGCTACCGAAGTATTGGTATTTGGCGAGATAGGCGGCGAGACAGCCATTCGCGCTACCTGTGGCGGGATCTTCGGGGATGCCGAAACATTCGGTGAAAACGCGGACATGGATCTGACGATGTGGATCGATCGTTTCGGGGCAGAATACGAGAATAGCTTGGGCGGGTAGATTGGCGACTGAGTGGGCGTATAATTCTAGATTCAATTTCGCATGACTTACCGCAGCCAAATTTTTCAGCGGCACTATGATAAATGGTAAACCAGTTGAGATGGGTTCGATCGGGTAACGCGCATCAATATCAGTCGGACTTACCCCGATGACAGCAGCTAACATCTCCACATCAACAGCATCATAAAATTTCGGCTGTTGTTGGTGCATCCACAGAATATCTACCTCACCATCCAAATAATTGAGATCCACCGGAATTTGTCCGACTTGATAATTGAGATTTACCCGCTCCACAGCATCCTTAATTATCTCCTGCTGAATCGCAAACGCCGTCCCTAACGTCGGATGTCCCGCAAATGGCAATTCAGTCGTCGGGGTGAAAATGCGGGTATTGTAGCCCCCATTCACTGGCTCCACGGTCGTAACAAACGTTGTCTCCGAGAAATTAATCTCCCGCGCTATCTGCTGCATCTGCACATCTGTCAAATTCCCGGCATTCAGACAGACAGCGAGTTGGTTCCCCGTATATTTACCCGTCGCAAACACATCCAGAATTAAAAAAGGAATGTTGGGCATAGTAATCTCTTGCAATAGTATAAAAATATTAGTAATTATCGTAGATCTAGGGCGGGCACAGTAATAGTATCTATGCATTTGTGTCAGGCAGTTAGCTTGCCCCCTCCCCGCATCTTCGGGCAGGGTTAGGGTGGGGTAACGATCTACGCAACAACATTCTCAAAGTCCAGTTAGTTTAGTTATTGAAATGGGCAACCTAAAATATATACATGCCAATAACCAGATGAATACCTATTCCATCCTAATTGTTGATGATGAACCCGATAACTTCGACGTGATTCAATCACTTCTGCCCGCTGAAAACTATAAATTACACTATGCCATTAACGGCGAACAGGCGATCGCTTCACTGGATAAATTCGACCCCGATGTGATCTTGTTGGATGTGATGATGCCTGGTCTGAATGGATTTGAGGTATGTAAGCAGATCAAGGCAATGTCCAAATGGCAATATGTGCCGATCGTCATGGTTACAGCCTTATCTAGCAAAGAAGACTTGTCACGCTGTCTAGAAGCAGGTGCCGATGATTTTGTCAACAAGCCTGTAAATGGGATCGAGCTACGTGCCAGAGTCAAATCGATGCTGCGGATCAAAAAGCAACACGATCGGATTCAATCTTTCTCCAAACTGCAACGGCACAACATTCATTCTTTATCAACTAATTTGAATGAGATTCGCTTAGATTTGGCTGCGGAGTTTTCCACTGAATTTGATTATCCTTTAGATATCATCTTGGAGACCACCGAGCATCTGACCAAGAATATCGATCAGCTAAGTTCAGCAGCTATTCTGCATATTTTAGGACAAAATAATCGATCTACACTGCAATTGCGTAAATTGATGCAGAAATTCTGGTTCTATCTCCACCTGGTAGTTGAAAAACCAGTATCTAATTATGACGATCCTTCAATCCCTAAATCGATCGTCGAGGACAGCTTGCTCGAACGGTTTCGAGGATTGGCAAGACCTAGCAATATAATTTGTGAAATTGAGGATGCAAAATTAGCTGTAGATCATCATCATTTTCAGTGGATCTGTAATGAGTTGATAGAATATGTAATTGGCAATGCCAAGCCGGATATTCGGATCAGAGTTTATGGCGAAATTATCGACGATATCTTCCATTTCTCGCTATCAACTTATCCACAAGATGGATCGAATAGCTCGATCGCCGAAATGACAAAATCGGTTCAAATGAGTTCATCAACATATGAAGAGCGAGAATTAAAAATCGGTCTAAAAATTGTGAAGAAGCTTGTCAACAACTATGATGGCATATTTTTATTGTCTAGTTCTGACGAAGACGAAACTACCGTTTATTTAACTTTACCCCTGGTACCAGAGCGGTTGCCGATCTCTGGATCGCAGTTAAAAATACCCACAATTTCCGCTCACAATTGAGATCGGTTTGAAGCTACGGTGTATACACAAGTCTGTTGGAGATGATGCGTAGATCTATACCCCACCCTAGCCCTCCCCTTTCCAAGGGGAGGGGATAAGAGTCCCACTTTTCAAGGGGAAATTCATCTCATCCCAAATTGAAGATAGTCAACGATAAATTAGCTCCTCCCCGCATCTTCGGGGAGGTTGGGTGGGGTATAGATCTCCGCATCCACTCAAACTGACTTGTGTATACACCGTAGCCCAGAAGTCGGGGGTATTTCTGTAAATAGCCTAAGGAATAACCCGAATTGCCATCGCCTGAGCAGCCACATGACCGCGATTGGCGGGAATATCCCGAATGACATTACCTTGAGGCACTGCTAAATGACTCACACTATTAGCTGGGAGTTCATAGCCGCCCAAACAATTGCCCTCAGTCCAGACAGCCAACCTGTCGTAATCCAACACCCACCAGTTTGGTACCTCAATCTGGGAGGTACCAGGGATAACATTAAAGATCGAAGTCCGATAGATGGCTTCATAGCCACCGCGCCCATCTGGACGGACAATCGCAATTCGAGCACGTCCAGGTGCTACCCATTTTGTTTCAATTGTTCGCACTCGACCGAAAGTTAAGGGGTGATGAAGATCGATGTAGAAAAAACCACCAGGTAAGGGTTGGGCTTCTTTCTGGAGCGGATTACCACCTTGAGACTGAGGGGGTGCAGGTTCTAGCCCCAAATTCACCATCTTATTTGCCATGTATGAGGCAAATACTGCATGTCCCAAATTATTCATGTGCAAACCATCAGCCGAATAATCCGGCAGATCTGACAATGGGAAGGCTTCATTTCCGGCCTCAACTAAATAACCACCGATTTTATTAGTAGTTTCTACTAATACTCGATCGTAATCTTTGCGCCGATCGAGTGTACCTTGATTGGGCTGGGATGTACTGATAATCAGTTGATGTGGCTCAAATTCCTTCGCCATATCAGTCAGCATCTTGGTCAAATCCCCGCTGTAGGTACCCCGCTGCTGGGCAGTTCCCACCGGAACTCGTTGAAACGCATCATTGACACCATAGAGCAATACTACTCGATCGGGTTTTCGGGACAAAACATTTTTGCGCCACCGTTCAATCGCTGATGGAACTGTTGCTAGTTGTGGAGTATTTCGCAGCGCAGTCGATACTGTCGAGCCAGACAGTCCTTCATTAATCTCTTCCCAACCCAGATAGCGGGATAGCAATGTCGTCCACCGCCTGTCGCCTCTGGTTGTCCCAAATCCAACGGTACTACTAGAACCGAAGAAGACAACTTTTGGCAACTTTTTGATTGGAGATTGAGGATCTGTAGCTTTGATTGACACGGTTGGTGGTGGTGATGAGTTGGCAATGAGTGGCTGTGTATTCAAAATACAATAACCAATACTTACCAACCCTAGTAGATGCCCGAAAATGGATTTAGCGTGATTTACCATGTGCCCAATCTGCGATCGAATTTGAACCAATATGACTATAGAGGATTGCTTCTAATATTTGACCATTAGTATTTAAAGTCAGCGATCTATTAATGTCTTGCGTGCTCTCATAGACCCCGCCAAACACACCCCGATCGGGGTCTGCCAGCCACCGCAAGCCTTTGTAATTGCGTTCGGTATACCGATTGCGGAATAACATCTGCCAAGACACCGCCGTCTTGGTGCTGCTGGTGCTAAATTTATCACTATCCTGACCGGATGGATTCATCGTTTTCCAATTTTTACCATCGACGTGGACATTGTTATAGACAAACCAGGGGGCGCGATCGAGATTATCCTCAGACCAGGCGGTAAAGTGTCCAGTAGCCTGAGCGCGGCGGGTTTGAGCTTGCAATACTCGTCCGGCATATTCAGCAGGTAATGCCTTAAATCCGGTTTCTAATCCATCTAAAACATAGGGTTCGCTGGTGACATAGTTATGATAGCTGGTGCGGGTATCAGCCGGAATCTGGACTCCCATCACATCCACATTTTGCTCGTGTGCTTTGGGATTGAGGGCATTTTTGGCGACGACACCTAATTTTGTCAGTCCATAAGCGGCATACTGTTCGTAACCCAATCGCCCTTCTTGATTCCACTCTTCTTTACCCTGATTAATATGGGCACCCATTAGATTTCCCTCACTTTCGAGTCGGGTGAGTTTCCATTTCGCAGTGACTGCATTACAGGCTGCTTGGTGTTGGGGATAGCGATGAGCGATAATATCTAGCCACAGAGCTAATCTCCCTAGATCGATCGCCGAGAAGCCGATTTCTTCGATTTTATCCAATTTACCATAGCTCACAGGTTGCAGTGTGGCAGCATTGTAGGCTTTATTTGGCAGTTCGCCTTTATACAATGGCAGTTTAGCCAGTGAAACCAGTACTTGAGCCATCCAGCGATCAAATTCTGCCGCTGAGAGCAAATCTAATTCCCGCGCCGCTGTCATGCCTGCAAACTGACTGGCAACATCCCACATCGTTGTCGCTGGAAATTTGGCAGCCGAAGATACAAATCCAGTCGGTAGTCGATTAGTCTCAAAGTATTTCCAAGCATTACGGGCAAGTTGAAGGTCTTCACCAGTGAGCGGTACACTGCGGTGTACGGGGACTGGCAATACACTAGTCTCCTGCCAAGTTAGCAGTTGGGTTACGCCCAAACCAGTTAAACCAATCGCGAGACAAATCGCCGCTTGCCAGCGTGTATTAAATGAATGAGGTATAGTTTGCATGGGAGTTAGGGGTTGAGGTGATTTGCATTGTTAGCGATGCTGTTGTGAGATTTCTGCTGGTTGAATAACTCCAAATTTCTGAATTTTTTGGGTGTAATTGCTCAGAATCAAAATTGAGTCATCCTCATCTTCGATCGTAATGGTGAGTCGATCGCCACCAGCTTGGGCGGAGCAAACAATATCATTATTGCCATCTAGTCCAGCAGAGAGAATTGACTCGATACAATTGCTACAAGCTTCGTTAATGATATTGAGCAATTGAGGATACATTTCAGGCGAGATTGATTGCATTTTATCCACATGTCCTATAGTATTTCATTAGTCTCGATCGATAAAAAAGAAAAAGCTAGCACGATATAGTTGAATTTTAGATATTCACAAGATCGACTGAATTCAGGGAAGTAATGTTGTTAGATAAATTGATGTAGATAGCGATCATTACATCTGGATCGAGAATCTTTAAATCACGATCTAGAATATGTTTGTTTTTGCTAACTAGACTTATATGCTGCTGCTGAAATACAATCGTGGGTGGATATAGACAACATCGGTTGTATGGGCTATGCAGACCATATTGACCACCATAGATACCATGTTCATAGTGGATACTATTGATATTATGTTTATTTCCATATGTCCTCATATTGATAATCGAGTTTGGATCGCAGCGATCGCTAGACAGTAGCCCTAGGAAATGACCATTCTGTGCATATAGCTCTAGTTGTCGATCGAGTGAAATTAGATCTGGAAGATTCATACAACTTCACCCATTTCTATAAATCTAATTTCCCTTGTTTAATTTATGCCGAATTCACGATTGAATTAGTGTGATGTGGATGTCGATCGAGCGTGATTCGCGATCGTTCATTCACATTCCTGTCGAAGTTGTGTGTTAAGTTTTATCTCGGAATAATCTTAAACAAAATTTCTTTTTTGACCATGAACCAACATAAGCCAATCGCGATCGCTTGAGCCAAGCTCACCAGCCAAGTACTCCCCTGAATTAAACCTGGAATCATAAACCAGATTAAAGTCAGCGGCACATGAATAATATAGACATACAGCGAATTTTGACCTAACGGAATCAATACATTACCCAATGTTTTGGATAAGGGAATCCAGAAAAAATCAACAGCCATAAACATCAGCGAAAATAGCCCCAGTAAAGTCACTAACCGAATTGGGCCATTGATACTACGATCGGTCAACCGCAGCCACAAGGCGCGATCTTGCACCCCTGTCGGCCACGTTCCTAGTTGTAAGTCAAAATGAGCCGCAACCAGAGCAGTAGCAACAATTGCCCCCATCCCCAGTATTAGTGGCACTTTCGGCAATCGGTTCCATGTTTTAGCTAGCTTATTTTTGTGATAACCAGCCGCAACACCATGCACGTACAGGATTTGCCAAGTACTAAACACAAAATAAGGATGAGCGCGATCTAATGGTTGAAAACTAAACGAATAGGGATGTACCTGTTGAATCCACCACAATGTCCAGGAAGCAGTCAATAGGGGTAGCAAAAGTCCCCGCCGCAGCAACCAAAATATGGCGGGAGAAGCTAATAAACACAACACATATAGTTGCAAAATATCAACAATCGGCGGGGCTAAATGGAGAGTACCCGCAGCTAGCAAAATCTGCCACCAGTCGCCAGGAGATCGATCAAAACTAGGTCTAGTCATCCCAGGGGCAACAGTACTGAGCAATCCCAAACCAGCAATCAGAATAAAGCTTGTAATATACAATATCTTTGCTCGTTCTAGCAATTTCTGCATCGCTGAATTCAAGCCAATCTTATCAATTCGTTGTAAGGTCACAAATCCCAATACAAAGCCAGACAAAAACACAAATCCTTCCGCCGAACTTGCATAGATATGTCCCTGAGTAATATTATTAAAATAAGATCGACATTCTAAATGATTAACGACCATTGACACGATCGCGACACCTCGGAGTAGATCGATTCGTAGATCTCTTTTTCCATAGAATTCAGGATCGTACCGCCATAAATTCCGGCGTTTAGTAGTTACTGAATCTAGCTGCTCAGGCTCAGAGGCTACATCAACAGGCGATTCAACTGGTGGGGGGATAATCGACATAGCATATATAATAATTTTGTCAAAGGAGATCTTGCTATCTTAGTAGTACCCATTAATGTCTGAAAAATCCCATTAGTCAGCAAGTAATTTATCTAAAACTTCCACCGAATTTGACTGAGAATAGATTGGCTAGTAGCTGGGCTGCCACCAGTATCATGACTTTTGACATTACTGAAGCTATAGCCAAGATCCACTTCAAAATTGGGGGAGATCTTCGCAGTACACTTGGTTTGATAGCCGCCCGCATCAGAATCTTTGGTATTGACATGCTGTCCACCTAAACTCGCCGAGAGCCGACAACTAAGTACATCTCGAATCACACTACCTTCCCAGGCAACTTCACCCGTGTACACCAAAAAATCTGGCGGTGTAAAGTAACCCTTGTCAGTCGGATTTCGGTAATTCCAGGTAAACAAGTTACCCGCCACCGAAAACTCGCCTAACTTACGCTCAATCCGACTAAACGACTGTTGCTCTTGGTTATTGTCGCTATAGTTTCCCAAATGTAAGGATGAAAATAAAGATGTCTCTTTATCTATTTGCCAGAACATAGATGGCCCATAGCGGAAGGCAGAGATTTGATTGCCGATAGTTTTAGCATTAAATTTATAAGCCCCCTGTTGCAAATCGGCAGATACTGTTAACCCAGCCGTCACGGGATAGTCTACTTTTAGACTAAAATTTGGGGTGGTAGCACCACTCAATATGTCAACGCCGACTCCTGGACGAACTTTGAGCGCGTTAATTTTAGTCTCCCATTCTATCCCTAGGGGAATATTTGTGACAGTTTTAACTCCTAGTTGTTCATAGGTGTTGTTACCAATTGTCAAGAACAAAAGATCGCCATTATTTAGTCTCAAAATTGCTGTTGATTCGATCGTTTGATTAACTTGACCCGAATTATTCCAACTATTATTAATATTTGGTTGTATTCCTTCTAACACAGCAAAAGGTGTTCCCACAGTATTAGGCTTTGCAACTGCACCAGCATTAGTTTCAGCGGCAGGTGTCGTTTGATTTGGAGGTGTTGGTGGCGGTGGTGGCGGTGGGATTGGGATATTTTCTGTTGGGGGCAGTAATTTCAGCGTGGGATTGAAATTATCCGCGCCAGCAATCAGTTGTGGTGCCAATCTCATTACTGGTGGAGACGATTTTCGATCTACGGAAATCTTATCAGCACGATCGAGATCGGGTGCTGTTGTAGCTGATGATACAGTTATTTTGAACAAGAGACAGACAAAAACACTCCCTGTCGCTAATAATGATTGCCAAGCTAGAAAACGGTAGCAAACTGTTGGAAGTTTCATCTTCTGCATCTAATATAGATTCAATACTCACTGACTGAGATTTAAGCTTTAGTTGTAAATTGCAACTGACTATATCTAGGATGCCCTCAAAATTCACTTTAATTGGCATCAATCCGAACAATATCGATCGAATTACAGACATGCCTAGTCTCACTGCATTTAAAAATAGATTGGACAAAATTTTAGATGAATTAAAAATGGATCGATAGGAATACAACTATCTGTTAGCTCGGATTATGTCCAGACTATCGATCGATCGGATATATTAATAGACTCGGCTATATATTAAGATCGAAATCGACGATAGTTTCATGACCACGCTAGATAAACCAAACATGCTCGATAGTCTAATTGAAGATTGTATATATTATGAATATACAAAAGCCGCAGATCCAATCGGTTCTGGAGCTATCTCGACAATTCCGTTTGCAGAATTTGGTAGCGAGTTACATGAAACTGGTGGTACCCGAATTATTCCGCTCGACATTAGCGAGCAACTAGGCTGTGAATCGCCAGCAACTAGTCCCGCTCTGTGTGCTAACTTCGTGCGAATTTTGGCTGGGGAAGAGTTGTCCACGGATTTTAATGCCACATCGCAAATCTTTTATGTGATGCGTGGTAGTGGATGCACTGAATTTGATGGCATGGATATCCGCTGGAACACTGGTGATTTTGTAGTATTGCTGATCGGTAAAGAGACACGCCATTTTGCTAGTACTGATGCTGCATTTTACTTGGTTCATGATCAGCCATTGCTACGATATCTCGGTGTGAAAGCTGACACTCAACGTTTCAACCCGACACTTTATACCGCCGAAGATTCGCTACGAGAATTGGAGAAGGTGAGGAAAGAAGCGGAATCTGTCAACCGCAACCGGATTAGTATCTTGCTTGCCAACAAGGAAATAGACCAAACAGATACATTAGATCTCCTGCGAAAGTAAAAATAGAATCTTTTTCAGTACCGTTTTCATCTATAGTTCCCCCTATTTCCTATTCCCTATCCCCTATCCCCTGACTTTCGCAGGAAGTCTATTAGACTTTTTTCGCTGGTAACTTACTCAGAATACCTTCACACCCTCCAGGAATAGTGCGACGAGATGTATCTCCACACCAAGTGCAGCAATATTTCCGCTGTTCCTCAGACATTTCTTGAACGTTGGTAAAATCGGTGTTTTCTACCACTGCACCTGTAAATTCACCCGTCGTATAGTTGGGTATTTCGTTGCGACTGCGGGGACTAGCAAATTCGGCGGTACCGTAGAAAAAGCGAGTACCTTTGACATCCGCACCGTTGAGATTCGCTTCATATAAGATGGTGCGGGAGAAATTGGCTTTGACTAAATCGCAGCCGCTGAGATTTGCACGGATCAGATTGGCATCGCTGACATCTGTCCACCGCAAATCGGTTTGGGAGAGATCCGCACCTGCTAACATCACACCTAAGTCGATGACACGGACTCCATAGAGGCGATCTTCCTCATAACCACCATCTCCATCCAAAATCGCTCTACCAAGCCGGCGATCGCGTCTGAGGGGGCTGAGGAGCTTAGACTGGGAGAGGAACCTGAGTACCTTGGCTTTTCCGGCGGGATCGATGCTACCGAGCAGTGCAGCGGTACGTCCTTCAGCAAAGGCTTGTTCCTGCGGCCAATCTTCGAGAAAACCGTCATCGTCTAATACTAGATCGGAAATGCCCTGAAAATAAGTATCGATCGTTTGTTGTTGGGTGAGAATATTTTGTTGGGTGGTGAGGCGATTTTGTTCGATCGTCAGATCGCGAGAGATAATATACTGTCGCCATGCAATATATACTGCTAAGATTGCAATTAAAATCTGACCGAATGCGCCACCCCATTCTCCCGATGCACCGACAGCATTCCAATCAATTTTGTCAGAAAAACTACTGACATATTCAAAAAATTCGAGGATCTGGAGTAAGCCAACTAAAGCAATCAAGACGGTAATCGAAGCAATTAATTGCAAACGTTGCGCTGCTGTCAATGAATCTAGCAGCTCTTGACGAATCCCACGATAGATAATTGGTACCGATAATACTAGAGCGATCGCACATCCGGCTGCGGCAATCCAGGTATTATTAAGCCATAATCCGAACACCATAATGGCGATCGCTATCAGATTTCCCCAGATTGTCATATGCTATGTAAAATATCTAGCTTGGAAGGTCAAAATATCTAGATTTCCCAGACTATATCACTGAATAATAACATTTTTTGTTCCTATTGAAAAGATTAGATTTTAAAGATGTCAAATATTATATTTAAGTTGCTGGCAGTTATTTTAGTCGCAGGTGCTGGAGGTCTCTATTATGTTTGGCAGGAGGCAACTAAATTACCAGATGACTATGTGAAGGATTCTGCCGAAAAGCAGCCAGGAACGAAAGCTCCCCAACTACAGTCGAGTCAAATTACCGCAAAAGCTGCTGTCACTAAGCAGAAAATAATCGCACCAATCGAGCAAGCCAAAGTTGGTCAAAAAGTGGATGTCAAACTTAGCAATCTAGATATAAATAATTTAGTAATAGCCAAACTTGCGAGTTCCCAATCAAATAAGCAGTTGCCAACTGGAATTAAATCAGTTAAAACCAATATTAAAGACGGTAAAATTCATATTGGTGCTTTAGTAAATTTAGGTCAATTAGCCGAAAGTGGCACACCTGGCAGTCAAACTGCTGCACTAACTAAACTAACTGACAAACTGACATTTTTGAAGGATCGGGATGTTTTTGTCGGGATTGTCGGTAAACCAATTGTTGAAGGTAGTAAAGTAAAATTTAGTGAAGATACTGAAATTCAAGTGGGTGGGATGAATTTTACCATCGCCCAACTTGCCAAGAATTTGGGTGTATCTCCAGCGAGAATTCAACAGATGATTGATTTGCAGTTGCAACAAAATAATTTTAAGATCGATCGAGTCAATATCGTTAATAAGGGACTATCGATCGAGGGGGCGAAGAAGTAAGTAAGTAATAAGTAATAAGTAATAAGTATTCACTATCTACTCTTCTTCATAAAAATTCCTTGGGATGGACTGAATAGTAATGCTAGGATAAATAAGCCTGATGATACTAAGACGATTGCGGGGCCAGAGGGTACGTGTTTGACATAAAAACTAATATATACGCCGCTAATGCTAGCGATCGATCCAATTATTGCACCAACAATCATCATTTGATGCAATTCTTTTACTAGTAGGTATGCTGTCAATGCTGGCCCAACTAGTAATGCAATTACTAAAATTACGCCTACTGCTTGCATACTGGCAATAATTGTCAAGGTAATTGCTGCCATAAATCCAAAATGAATGGCATTAACAGGCAATCCCATCGCTGTCGCACCAGTTTTATCAAACGTATAAAATAATAGCTCTTTATAAAATAGCCATACTGCACCCAAAATCGTCAAAGTAACGATCGATGTGCGATAAATATCAGTCATCGTTACACCAAGAATATCACCAAATAGAAAACTATCCAGATCGATATTATTTTTAAGCAGACTAATCAGTAATATACCCAGTGCGAAAAAGCTAGAAAACGTCAAAGCCATCGCGGCATCTACTTTAACTCTTGCTTGCGATCGAATCCAAGAAATTGCCCCCGCGCCGAGAATTCCAGAGATAAAGGCACCTACCATAATATCTATTCCCAAGAAGAATGAGAGCGATAAACCAGGTAGCACACAATGAGCGATTACATCGCCAAATAGTGCCATTCGTTGGACAATCAAATAACTACCCACAATCGGACACAAAACCCCGACTAACATTCCAATTAGGATCGCATGTCGCATGAATTCATAGTTCCAAGGATCGATCAAGATTTCTAACATCAGGTAATAGTTGAAAGTTGGTAGAATGATTGTGGGGTGTGTTAGACGCAAGGCTAACGCACCAATATTCAAGATACGCTTAGACAACACCACTCGATCGCGAATAGAACTATAATCGATCGTTGGCAAGTCTATCTATATTTCAGGAGTTCACGGTGGAACGGACATTTCTAGCAATCAAACCCGACGGCGTTCAACGTGGCTTAGTTGGCGAAATCATTCGTCGGTTAGAAACTAAAGGCTTTACCCTCGTCGCCTTAAAATTATTGCACCCCAGCCGCGCATTAGCCGAGCAACATTACGCAGTTCACAAAGAAAGACCTTTTTTCAGCGGTTTAGTTGATTTTATTACGAGCGGGCCAGTCGTCGCAATGGTATGGCAAGGCGATGGTGTTGTCGCGGCATCCAGACTCGCAATTGGCGCAACAAACCCCCTAGTATCCCCTCCAGGGACGATTCGCGGCGATTTGGGCATAAACATCGGTCGCAACCTCATTCACGGTTCTGACGCGGTTGAGACGGCTCAGAGCGAGATCGCCTTATGGTTCAAGGAAGAAGAATTGGTAAGTTGGACACCTACAGTTTCTCCTTGGTTGGCTGAATAGGTATCCTCGCAGTTTGTAGGGGTGCCCTGTCTTGTCGTTTTTTTATGCGGGGGGAACCCCCGCATAAAAACGCCGCTTCATGGGTACCCAGAGATCTACGCTTTTACTAATCTTTATGTATTGCTACAATTAGAGCGAGACTTAGAGGCTGAAACGAACATACACGCTAAGAATTACAGGTCATCAGATTCACTAATTTATACACGATTCTCGCACCGACATTCCCATCCCATTCGGCATTTCCCACCTCACATACGTCAAAGCCAATAATCTCTCTACCGCTGTGAATAACTTCGCGACACAAGCAAAAAGCTTGTTCCAATTCTAAACCACCAGGAACAGGGGTACCTGTTTCGGGACAAAGTTTGGGATCTAGTCCATCGACATCAAAACTAATATAAACATGCTGCGGTAACTTGGAGATCGCATCTCGATAAATATCTGCCCAAGTGCTACCCGAATATAACTGTTGTTTGATGAGTGAATCATAGTAGACAACTACTCTACCATTCGATCGATCGATCGTATTTATTTCTACTTCAGATACATCCCTAATTCCTACCTGTACTAGTTGAGAAATATGGGGAATTTTCAGCGCATTAAACATAATCGATGCATGAGAAAAATCGAAGCCTTCGTAAGCATCCCGCAAGTCTGAATGAGCATCTACATGTAAGATGCCAAAGTCGGGATAACGCTCGGCTAAGGCTTGCATGTAACCCAATGGCACGCTATGATCGCCCCCGATAATGCCGACCTTTTTACCATCCGCCATCGCTGCCTGAGTGCGATCGAATAACCACTGATTTAGATCTGCACCAGCTCGATTGATATCTGCTAGTATGGCGGTCAAATTTGGTTCTGAAGCTAGCGATTCACCCTGCTCCAATCGATCGATAATTAGGGCAGCTTGAGATCGATAATAGTTATTTTTTGCGAGTAAATCTCGATCGATTGGAGGCATATATATTCCCTGTTTCCAACCATGTGGATGGTCAAAATCATACAGATCCAATTGCGGTGAAGCATCAAGAATCTGCTGCGGAGCTAATGCTGTACCTGGGCGATAAGAAACAGTCACTTCCCACGGCACCCCAAAGATAATAGTCTGCGCCGAAGCATAATCAAACGGCAATCCAAACAAATTACCATTCACCCGCCCCACATCACTAGGATCGTAATTATCCAAACTATTCATTAGCTATCAACTATCAACTATTTTCCTACGGAAAGGCTCCGCCAACAACTATCAACTAATTTAACTATCAACTAATTTGCGCCATTGTCCGAAGCTGACGGAGAGATCTGATACAAGCAGGACAATCACATCCAAACATAGCCGCAGCCGCATCACTTTCTTCCTCATTAAAGTTGACGAAGGCATCAGGATTTTTTGCGTCGGCTTCAGCTTTGGCAATCAATGCCGATTTAGGCGTGTTGATAGCTAATTGTGAAGATTTGACACAGACGAGTCGAGCATGAGCATTGACGCAAAATTTATCTTCAGTACCTGAAGTACTTGCTGCTAGAGCAGGTGCTGTCGCTGTGACGATAGGTAAAATCGCACTGAAAACGGTAGGTGCTGACAGGAATAGGAGTAAAAATCTTTTCATAAAGTAATTAATCTTAAAGTTTGCAGCTAAACCTGAACGTTAACCGATCGACAGGAGCTTCGTCAACCGCACTAACCCATACGAGCAATGTTTATTCAGTACCGGATTTAGCTAAAGATCCTCAATTTTAGGTATAAAGCTTCTTTCTACCTTTGACTACGGCTAATCTACTGAATGTTCCCAGCGATGGGAGATGGGAGCACCTTTTCAAGACAGAGAAGATGAGAAGATATAGAACAGGGGGGAATGGTTGTTTTACTTAGCCGCTTAGTACTAGCCTAACTCCCAACCGACTTAAATTTTTGCCACTGACTGGGTGGAGGGGTAAGAAACTCATAAGCACCTGCGGCGTTGGCAGTTGCAGTGAGGACGATATCAAAAGACAATGACAATCGCAGATCCTCCGTTTCGTTCATCGTGACTGCATGACGCTGCTTCGCAGGAAACATTAATAATCGTCCTGCCACAGGTAGATAAGCCGTCTGAAGTTGATTGAGATAATTATCCTCATCCACAATATCCGTATTTTCGCTACCCAAACCTGGACTCACCTCATTAACTCGTGCATCGTTGAAAAAGACTAACCGTCCTGGATCGTAAGTCCCCTCTGGTGGTACCTTAATATAATAAACAGCACTAATATGCGCCGTATTGTGACAATGAGATCCAATTTCTTGTTCTGTTCGTGAAACAATCGGCCATGCTCTTTGAATATACAAATCGACCTTCGTCAAATCTACACCCAACTCTAGTAAATAGATCGCTGTATGCCGCTCTACTTGCTCTACAATCCACGCAAAATCTGGATTGGTATGAATTTGCTCTACACCATGTAGATCTCCCGTCCAGGCCATTTCAGGATAGTTACGGCGTTCGGCACCATCTCGCTCTAGTTGCAGCACCGCAGCGATTAAACTTTGTTGGTGTTGAGGCGCGTCGGGTAGATCTTCATAATAAATTGCTAATGGGAAGCAAGTCTCGATCGGCATAATTAGGATGATTCTCAATAGTCCAACTATCGAGTTTAGCAGACCTGTTCGATCGAGGACAATCTCGTGATCGTTTCAGAGAGCATCTATACTTAAAATACTACCATCGCTAAAATCAATATTTAGATTGCAATTATTCAGTAGCAAAGTACCTATTTGTGGACGAATACCCATCGCTAATACTGGCACCTCCAGCTCTACTTCATCCCAGACTACCGTAGCTCGATGAACTGGCGTGACATAATTCTCATCATTAGCCAAATTCGTATTGATACTCGCCACATAGGGCAATTGCAGCTTGGCAACCGCCGCGATAGGCAATGCCAAAGCTCCTTCAAATCCGGTATTAACTACACAACCAATTTCTAGATCTGGATAGCCAGATATGCGCACGATTACTTTAACCTGCGGTTGTCTGCCGATGACAATTCCATTAATCACTATAAATCCACCTTTGTCAAAGTACCACCAACTGCATAAACAGCACTAAATCCAATTCGTTCCGCCCAAATAACTGCATCAGGAAATTCACGTTGGAGTCGATCGCTAGATTCTAGCAAATTATCGTCGATTTCATAATTACCTGTATTGATATCGATCGAGATGATCTTACCCATATTTTCGCGGTTTTCGACTTTTTCGCGGATCGATCGATAAAAAGCCTGTCCGCGTCTGGCAATTTTAAGATGGTTGATTGCAGCGGCTGGGATGCTGTTTGGCTGAGTCATTACATTATCAATTGAGCTAATTTTTACTCGTCTATAGATGATTATAGCAAATAGACTCTAGATAAAATTCATACTAACAAACAAAATGAGGTTTGATATTGCAAATCCGATCGGAACGATCGATCGGGCTAGATTTTGAACTTTATGTGCTCGGTGCCGATTTTCTTTGGTTGTCGATCGATGAGCAATAATTAATACCAAAATTGCCACTAAAATTGTCATAAAACAAATCATCGTGAATCCATCCATTAGGGTTAAATAGCCGACATGTGGTAACGTATCGTTGATGACCAATAGTAGAGCAACCACCGTTAACAGATTCGTAAAAGCAATCCCGATTTGGGTAGAAAACTCCTGTGGATCGATCCAAAATACCGACCAAGAGGCAATTGTAATCAGGAGCAAAGGCATCATTACCTTGAGCACATAGAAACCATAATTGCGCGTCACATGGACTTGAATTGTTACGCGTGAATAATACTGATTTTCTGGTGGAAAGAACGATTTGCTATTGCTGCCCGTCGTAGTACCAAGCTGCCATTCTGACAAAGAAACAAAACTATCTGTACCAATCCCAATCTTGGGAGAATCGGCAATCAATGCTACGGATCGATCGTCATATCTCAATGATTCAATTACAACTTGCAGCGACTGTCGATCGAATGGAAACTTTTGCAATGATAGCCCCGATGAAAGCGTCTTGGCAAATCGCTCTTGCGCCTGAACTGTTCCATCGGGAGCAATATCCACAAAAGTATCAGAATTGGTTGAGGATTTGAAATTGACCATTTCCATTGCTGGATGCCAAATCTTGTCCAAACTAGAGGTTCTACTGGTTTCATTGGGCTGCGGTTTATAAGCCAGTCGCGGATCGCGCCAGCTATACATTAGGTACCCAGCGGCATCAAAGGTTTCCGAGACTTGATTGATATCGGCAAGATTGCTCAGATATAGCCCGACAGATACTTTAATCGGTTCTTTGCTAACCTTGATCGATTTTAAGCTATCGGCTTCACTCAATGTCGAGTTTGCGGCATTGGCTGGTGGCTCAGGCTCGGATTTCAGCGCGACAATAGACTCTACCGAGGGTTGTTGCGCGACGAGATAGCTTCCATTCAGGACAATCCAGCAGGCTAATCCCGCTGAAATGAAGATACTGAACCAACGCAATTGTCTTTGACGCAACTGAATATTTTGCATCCCTCAAACCCAATCTCCTAAATACTTTGCACCTATACTAGTGTATCTATATCTTGTCATCTATCCACTAAAAACTAAACCACTCCAGATGTCTAATTTGACACTAGGAATGGAGTATTGGCGATAGTGTGGGAAGATAAGGACTCTCGCGTAATTGACAGCAATCTACCGTGGCACAAGTTATTCTCGAAAATATCTATAAAAGCTATACTCCGTCAATTACTCAGACTAAAAGTAAAGCCGAAACACAGAATCTCGTTACTCCAGAAAGTGTCCTCCGCCGGATAAATTTGACTGTAAACGACGGGGAATTCATGGTATTAGTTGGTGCCTCTGGTTGTGGTAAGAGCACCCTGCTGCGGCTAATAGCAGGCTTGGAGACACTAACTGCGGGCAATATCAGCATTGGGGAGAAACTGGTAAACAATCTACCTCCCAAGGAACGGGATATTGCGATGGTGTTCCAAAGTTACGCGCTCTATCCACACATGCGGGTATACGACAATATTGCGTTTGGGCTAAGGCGGAGTCAATCTTTGGATACCTTAGCTCTCGCGTCCAAACCCGATGGTTTACCCCCTCAGCTAGAAAACTTTCTAGTCGAAATTAGTAGAAGATTTCCACGCGGTTTTAGATACATTTCTCCTCGTGAAAAAATCATCGCTAAAAAAGTTTTGCAGGTAGCCGAGATGTTGCAAATTGAGGGGTTATTAAATCGGTTTCCCAAGCAACTATCTGGAGGTCAGAAACAGCGTGTTGCCTTGGGTAGAGCCATCGCTCGTGATGCTCAGGTCTTCTTAATGGATGAACCACTATCCAATCTCGATGCGAAATTACGAGCGGAAACTCGCACCCAAATTGTCAAGTTGCAACGTCAATTAGGTACGACGACAATCTATGTCACCCACGATCAAACTGAAGCAATGACAATGGGAGATCGAATTGCTGTGATGAATCAGGGGCAAATTCAACAAGTTGATACCCCGCTGGCAATTTACAATCATCCAGCAAATATTTTTGTCGCGCAATTTATCGGCTCTCCACCGATGAATTTGATCCCTGTTCAAGTCAAGTTACCTTTGTCGATCGGTAATAACCAATTTCGGATTACCCTAGCAGAAGAATGGGAAGCTGTCCTGAGTGAATATTCTAATCGATCTTTAGTAATGGGGCTTCGCCCCGAACATCTGACACTAGGATTACCCGCTACCAAGAATTTTTGCGGGATTGTCGAGACGGTAGAAGCATTAGGGAATGATACTTACGTTTCTGTCAAAATTCAGGGCTTAGAACCTCCCAACCTGATTATGCAAGTTCGAGTTGCACCAGATAAGTCGGTTAAAGTGGGTGAGGAAGTTTGGCTGTCATCTACTATTGACAAAATTCATCTATTCGATCGAGATACTGGTTTAGCACTGAGGGTAGAGGGTAGAGGGTAGAGCGGAAATAGCAATTCTCAGCCCTAAGACTAAATCTCCAATCTCCTCTCTCCGCACCGATTATTAAAAAAAAGTATCGTAATTAACCAAATCTTAACTTTTTGGTGGATAATTTTGTTATCTTCAATAGATAAGCAAAATTAATCAGTAGTATAACGGGGATCGCAGTAATGGCAGACCAAGCAATCTGGAGCGAAGCGCGAGAAATGGCAATCTATCGTCCTGGCCAAAAAGTCGAAATCAAGCATCGTCTAGGGGTCATCGATACAGTCATAGCTTACGATCCGATGATGGTGCCGCCAGTGATGCTCGCAAACGATCCCCAGGCTCGATATCCTGAAGAACTGATCTTAGTTTCTCAACCCACGATCGCCTTTGATTGGCGACATCCTTGGGCTAAAATTACTAATCATCCCCAGATTCCGACCAGCCGCCAGCTTGTAAAAGCTTAGAATACAATTGCGAATTGTAACGCGCCTATCCCTGAGGGGGGTGCTCTTCTGCGATACTGATAAACTGATAAAAGAATTATGTTGGGAGAGCTGTCTCATGCGGGATGCTGTAACAAATCTTATAAAAACTTACGATATCACGGGCCGTTATTTAGACCGGAACGCGATCGATAGCTTAAAATCTTATTTTGATACTGGTGCGGCGAGAATTGCTGCTGCGGGGGTAATTAACGCCAATGCAGCCGCGATCGTCAAGAAAACGAGTTTACAGTTATTTGACGAATTACCGGAGTTAATCCGTCCGAGTGGATATGCTTATACCACTCGGCGTTATGCTGCTTGTTTGCGGGATATGGATTATTATCTCCGGTATGCTAGCTATGCGATCGTGGCTGGAGATACAAATGTTCTAGATGAGCGGGTGCTTCAAGGCTTGCGGGAGACTTACAATTCTCTGGGTGTGCCAATTTCGCCAACAGTTCGCGGCATTCAAATCATGAAAGATTTGGTGAAAGCGCAATTAGCCGCAACTGGTGTCACTGATACTGGATGCGTTGATGCACCTTTCGATCACATGACTCGTGAAATCAGCGAGCAAGATGTTTAGGTCGTTGATAGTTGATAGTTGACAGTTGACTTAACGATCCAATCACCTAAATTAATTCAAAAAGCGATCGCGACTCAATGCTAAGTTATAGCAGAGGTTGCGATCGCTTTTTGGTTAGCCTGATTTGAATCAGAAGAACGAGGTTTAGATAACCTCGTTCTATCGACATCTAAGCTGCTGGTTCTGGAACTACAGCAGTCAAACTGTCAAGTGAGAGCGGAATGAAATCACATGTGCTGGTTAAACCCAATAGCATTGGCTCCTTGGCGTTGATAACTTTTCCAGTAATCCCACAACGTTCTTCGGCATTTGCAGTTGCGGTGACAGTAGCGCGGATATCTTCGGAAGTAAAACGATGACGATAATCGCCAGATTTTTGCTGTACGTATTTCCACAGTACCTCACGAATCAAGGCTTGATAACCTTGATGTCCCGAAATCTCTTTCAGGCGTTCTTTGAGTTCGCGTTCGAGACGAATGCTAGTAACTTCCATTTCAGTGGTTGGTGTCCGTTTGAGTGTATGCATTTTTTAGTTGCTCCGAAAATTTGAATAGACAGGGTGGTGTATTTATTGTAGTTTTATTTGCAGTAAAAAGCAAACATTTTCTAAACCTTATTAATTATTCAGTACTTGGGCACCTTTTAACTATTTTTTCAGGAAAATAATTGCCAAATTTCCTACCTTTGCAACAAAAAGTTATTCCCAACACCTAGCCCCAACTCCTAGCTCCTAGCTCACCCCTCCTCACTCTTCACACCTCAATTCAGAAATATCTAAAATAGAACGTAGGCTTTTATCCTCACAATTTCCTCACAATGTTGGTCTAAGCTACTCTGAGGGGCAGTCATTCCACCGTTCTTAATTTAAGGAAGAACTATGTTGAAACTAATTTATACTGAAACAGATTTACATCTGGAACTGTTGAATTCTGATTTAGATGATTGGGTCGAAAATAGACTCCAATTTTCGACAAGTACGGGTGAGACAATCTTCGTCAGCGCGGATAATGCTACTTTTCTCCTACCAGAGCTGATTTGTGAAACTACCGCCGTTAATTTTTACCTACATCGCCAGGGTGTAAAAACTGTGACAGTCAATCGCTGCGATTTAGATCGAGTCGAGATTGGATTGACTGGTTATTGGCTATCTAATGATTTGGATGGTGATGAAGGCATATTCGTGACACAATTACCCGATCGAGTGGAGTTATATTTGTGGCAATTATGGTGCAGTGCAAATGTCCAGCCAGCGATGAGTGATGGCGTAATCTGGCAGGGATGAGGTTTTCGGCTTGAGGGAAATTCGCCGTATTCCGTGATTCAACTCGGAAGTTCGATCGATATCTGAGGATCTGTGGATCGATCGAGTCGGAGTTGAGCGTGTTATTTTTAAGATTGAGATTTAGCAATTGTTTCTTACCGATCTCTTTGTGACTTGAAAAAACAACGTCTAGATTTACTACTAGTAGAACGCAATTTGTGTGAGTCTCGCCAATTGGCACAACGCTGGATTCAAGCGGGAGAAGTGCGGGTAAATGGCGAGGTGGTGGATAAGTGTGGCACGGGAATTCTCCTGACAGCGACAGTTGAAGTCAAAGCTAGAGCGCGATTTGTCTCCCGTGGCGGTGAAAAATTGGCGAAGGCTGTGGATGTATTTGGGATCGCGACAGTCGATCGAATCTGCCTGGATGCAGGTATTTCGACTGGTGGTTTTACGGACTGTCTATTGCAAGCTGGCGCGAAACAAGTTTATGGTATCGATGTTGGCTACGGACAAGTAGATTGGAAAATCCGCACTGACGATCGAGTAGTTTTGCGAGAACGGACAAATATCCGGCATTTGACTCCAGCAGAACTCTATGGAGAGCCAGTTGACGGCATTTATCCAGTCACATTACCAGATTTGGCGGTAGTTGATGTTTCCTTTATTTCGGCGATTAAAATTCTACCAGCCTTAAAACTCTTATTGGCACCCCCAAAAGAACTCATATTGCTAGTTAAACCGCAATTTGAGGTCGGTAAACAGGCGATCGGCAAGAATGGAGTCGTCAGAGATTTATCAGCCCAAGCAGGAGCAATTTCAGGGGTTTTAGCCGCAGCGCAAGGATTAGATTGGAATTATCGTGGCTTAACATGGTCGCCACTAGTCGGTCCCGCTGGAAATATTGAGTATTTATTGTGGTTAAATACAAATGGTGATCAACTAATTCAGTCACCAGATCTAGCCGAAATTGAATTGCTGACTCGATCGGCACATCAAGCATTGTCTTGAGGGGATAGAGAATAGGGAATAGGGAATAGGGGATAGGGATAAGAGGAGCGAAAGTATTTTTCCTAAAGCCTAAAGCCTAAAGCCTATCCCCCTAAAGCCTATCTCCCTAAAGCCTATCCCCTATCCCCTATCCCCTAATCTCATGGCAATCCAACTACGTGTCTACGTCCCCCCACATCCATTAATCAAGCACTGGCTAGGGATGGCGAGAAATAAAGAGACTTCGCCGAAAATCATGCGCCAAACATTGGCAGAACTCGGTAAATGGTTGGCGTATGAAGCGATTAGGGAATGGCTACCGACGATCGATATTCAGATCCCGACACCGTTAGCTGAAACTACTGCGACATTTGTCCATCCTCAGACTAAACTGGCGATCGTCCCAATTTTACGCGCGGGATTGACATTAGTCGATGGGATTCAATCAGTTTTACCGTTGGAGTCGGCAATTTATCACCTCGGATTAGTTCGGGATGAAGAGACATTACTGCCAAGTTGTTATCTCAATCGGCTACCCGATAAGTTCGATCCAGATACCAGGATTATCATCGCCGAGCCGATGTTGGCAACTGGAGGAACGATTATGCAAGCGATGTATGAGCTAGTCCAACGCGGTATCGATCCGGCATATGTGCGGATTATCGCGATTATTGCCGCGCCACCAGCTTTGCAAAAGTTGAGCGAGACATATCCCACTTTGAGTATTTATGCGGCAATGATTGACGAACAAGTCAATGAATCTGGTTTCATTGTCCCTGGTTTAGGTGATGTTGGCGATCGAGCCTTCGGAACGCTATAACTATGATAGGTGGCTATGTTGGTGAATTCACCACCACCGTTACACACTATCCACCATCCACCATCCACTCATTCTCTAGATATCTAAATTTCACACTGGGAAGAGAGTATGAATGATACAGAGTCGATTATTATCCGATTGGAAGATGTAAGCAAGACTTATGGCATCGAAGATACTTTAGTTAAGGCATTGGATCGGGTAAATTTGACGATCGCCGAAGGTGAGTATTGCTCGATCATGGGACCATCTGGTTCGGGTAAATCTTCAGCGATGAATGTGATTGGTTGTCTAGACAGACCTACTACTGGACATTATTATCTCGATCGAATGGATGTGTCTACTGTCCCCGACGCTGAACTCGCCAAAATTCGCAATCGGAAGCTCGGTTTTATCTTCCAACAATTTCATCTCCTACCCCAACTGACGGCTCTCGATAATGTGATGCTGCCAATGATCTACGGCGGATTGCCTCCCAGCGAACGCAAGGAACGAGCGGTAGTGGCGTTGGAAAAAGTCGGATTGAGTAATCGGATGGCAAATCGTCCCAATCAGCTCTCTGGGGGTCAGCAGCAGCGCGTCGCGATCGCCAGAGCAATTGTCAGCGAACCACGAGTATTGCTGGCAGATGAGCCTACAGGGGCCTTAGATTCGCGAACGACTCAAGAGGTGATGGATATCTTCACTGAGTTAAATGAAACCGGAATCACGATCGTCATGGTGACACACGAACCCGATGTCGCCAAGCAAACCAACCGGATTGTCTGGTTCAAAGATGGGCAAGTAGTTCACTCTCATCTTACGCCTAGTGATATCTATCGGGTAGCAATGGAGGTTGGCTAGGAGATGGGAGATGGGAGATGGGAGAGAATGAATCGTCCTAACATCTAACATCTAACATCTAACATCTAATTACTATCAAACTCGTGCGTATTTTCTACCTCTTCCGATAGATAAACCAAAACTTTGTCAACTCTTTTGCCATCCATATCGACGATTTCAAATCTGAGTTTGCGCCATTGGAAGTATTCGCCAGAGATGGGGATTTTTCCTAGTTGCATACTGACAAAACCGCCAAGGGTATGGTAATTACCTCGATCGATCGAACTCAATGCACTGTCTGGAATGTCGAATTGGTCGAGTAATTCTTCGATCGATAACATGCCATCCAAGAGCCACGAACCATCTTCACGTTGAATAATTTGAGGTTCTTCTGGTTCTTCATTAAAGTCAGTAATATCACCAGCAATCTCTTCAAAGATATCGTGCATAGTGACTAAACCTTGAATCACACCATACTCATCCACTACCATCGCAATATGAGTGCCAAATTTCTTAAATTGTTCGAGTACTTTTAAACCGCGTGTACTTTCGGGGATAAAAAGTGGTTGACGGAGGGATTCCGTGACATTGATCTCTTCACCTTTGAGCGTCTGAGAAAGTAAATCGGCGACGTGAATTACGCCCAAGACTCGATCGAGTTCGCCTTCACAGACTGGTAATCTAGAATAATCGCTATCAATGATTTTTTGACGAGTAATCGCGATCGAATCTTCACTATCAATCCAAACAATATCAGGACGGGGAGTCATCAGCGCACCGATTTTGAGATCGCCCAAACTCAATACTCCTTGTACCATATCCTGTTCGGATTCCTCAAACATCCCTGTTTCGGTACCCTGCTCGATCATTACTTTGATTTCTTCTTCCGTCACTTCTGGCTGATTGGAAGGTTTGATTCCCAATAGTTTGACGACAAATTTGGTAGATCCACTCAAAATAAAGATAATTGGCGCAGATAATCGGACGAGTAAATTTAGTGGAACAGCAACGAAACTAGCTACTTTTTCGGGACTATTTAAGGCTAGTTGTTTGGGTACCAATTCCGAAATCACGATCGTCAGATAAGTAACAATTGCGATCGAAATTACCGACGAAATTGGTTCGCTATATTGATGAGGAATCCAACTCTCCAATAATGGTAAAATTATCCGTGAAATCGCGCTTTCACCTCTAGCACCGGATAAGATGATCAACAGGGTAATCCCAACTTGAACCGTGGGCAAAAAACGATCGGGTGTCATTGCCAAGCCTAATGCAATTCCGGCTCGCCTATCGCCTTGATTCACCAGTTGTTGCAATCTCACTTTTCGAGCTGAGACAATCGCCATTTCTGACATCACAAAGACACCATTGAGTATGATTAGAAAAGCAACCAGCAATAATTCCGCAGTTAGAGACATGAAACCAAGAATGAAGGATTGTCCGAAATACTGTCTCCAGTTTACCTGTTATGGGTCTATTCACCTCTTGTGCTAGAAGCAAAATTTCTAGTGAGATACAAGCTTGTTCTTGCCTTTAATTCTTTCGCCGACTGCTAGCAGTGCAAATTGAGGTAGAGCCAAAGATCTCCGCCAGCGGCTGGGTTCTTGCGCGATGCGGTACAACCATTCTAGATTCAGCTTGCGAAAAAATGCTGGTGCTCTAGTTTTGACTCCAGACCACACGTCAAAACTGCCGCCTACACCCACCCAGATTGCCTCAGGACATAGGTGAAAGTGATCGCGGATCCAAACATCCTGTCTGGGCACTCCTAAGGCGACTAGAATGATTTTCGGTTGAGTTGTTTGGATTTTTTCTAATAATTTAGCTTGCGCTGTTGCGTCGATATAGCCATCTTCGATCCCGACAAAATTCAGCGTCGGTAACTCTGTTTGCCACCTGTTTGCGGCTAGCTTCACAATCTCTGGTTTACCGCCATAGAAAAAAATTGGATAGTTGAATTCCGGTTTACTCGCCAATCGCAGTAAATTTTCACCCAGCTCAATCCCCGCGCAACGAGATTGCTCGATCTCATGTAGTTTTAAAGCCATAATAATCCCCGCACCATCAGGAGTAACTAAGCCAGCTTGATGAATAATGCTAGCTAGTTCCGAATCGTGATTTGCTTGCATGACAATTTCTGCATTCATCGTCACGACATGGGTACCAATTCCCTGTTGGAGTCGATCGATCAGCCAAGCAGTATAATCAGGAGATAGATGCACTGGTTGACCGAGAATTTTGAATTGTGGCAAAGGACTAGATCCGCGATCGAGCATACAATTAGCTAAGTAGTTTTATAATGTGGCGATTGTGAATAGCGATCGATATTTAAGTTATTTGATATCATTTAATTGGGTTAACAACCATTCATCCACTGGTGCTCCATCTTTGCGTTGCAGCTCGATTTCGATCGCCATTACCGCTCTAGAACCTACAGCGGCAGGTTTCTTATTAAAGATAATATCGTAGTCAAATGGATCTTCATTTCGCTGTTTGAGCCAATCTTCTACTTTTGTTTTAGCAAATAAAGATTGACCACTTTCAAACATCCGATTGATTTGGAGTTGGATACTATGAGGATTGTGTTGTGACATGAGATTAGATGGCTGCTATTCTAGAATTAAAACACGTTCATTAACTAATTTTACCAATCCTCACACCGATCAATGCTATTCATTATCTTTGTTTGCGGTTTGGCTCTCTATGTTGCCTGTAATCTCGGTGCCAATGATGTTGCCAACTCAATGGGTACATCCGTTGGCTCGAAAGCGATTACCATCAAACAGGCAATTATTATTGCGGGAGTCCTGGAATTTACAGGTGCGGTATTGTTTGGGAGACAAGTCTCTTCGACATTGGCGACGAGTATTGCCAATCCCGATTTATTTGTCAGTCAACCGCAGACATTATTGCTGGGGATGATTGCGGTATTAATTAGCTGCGGATTGTGGTTGCAAATTGCTACTGCCAAAAAACTACCTGTAGCATCTTCTCATGCAGTTGTCGGTGCCATTGCCGGATTTAGTTGGGTGGCGGCAGGCTCCCAGGCGGTAAAATGGTCAGCACTGGGTGTCATTTCCCTCGCATGGGTTGTCACGCCTGTAGTAAGCGGCTCGATAGCGGCTGGCTTTTATCTATTAATTAAACGCTGGATTTTGGAGCGGGAGCAGCCACTGATTCAATTGGAACAATGGATACCATGGCTATCACTGCTGTTGGTGAGTGTGTTTGGCGTAATTGTTTTACCCACCGTTGTCGAAACATTACCATCAGAATTTTTACATACTGTTCCCCGTTATGATTTTGCGCTGGGATTGGGTGGAGTTGCTGCGCTCTCGATTACGCTGGTAGGGTGGCAAAGATTGGCGCAGGAAACTATCGATGTTGATGCGGCAACTAATGTAGAAGTTTGTGAAGTTGTCGAGCGTCAATTAGCGAGATTTCAACTACTGAGTGCCTGCTGCGTGGCATTTGCTCACGGTTCAAATGATGTGGGTAACGCGATCGCACCTTTAGCTACAATTCTGTATATTCGGAATACTGGTACTGTGCCTCAATCTAGTCTAGAAATCCCCTTGTGGGTTTTAATTCTCGGTGGAGTCGGGATCGTGACTGGGTTAGCGATTTGGGGAAAACAAGTCATTGCCACCATTGGCGAAGGAATTATCAAGCTCGAACCTAGTAGCGGTTTTGCCGCAGAATTAGCCACCGCAGCGACGATTTTGATTGCATCCAGCTATGGACTACCAGTCTCGACTTCTCATGCCTTAGTCGGTGCGGTAGTCGGTGTCGGTGCCGTCAAAAATTGGCAATCGGTAAATCTCAGTACGTTGAAATCGATAGGAATGGCGTGGATTGTTACCATTCCTATCGCTGCTTTTCTTAGTGCTGGAATCTTTACCATGCTGAAATATGTCTTTGTTTAGTCCAAAATTCCGATTATTTTCTGCCGAAGCTGTGAAAGCGAGTGTCAAAGGTACACTCTAAACAGTAATAGGGATAAAGATTGATTTTTGAAAGAAGTCTGTCCATTGTACTGACACGATGAGTCCGGCGGACTTCGGTAGAGTCACACTTTGGACATTTATGAGTGGTTTCAGCTTGGTTCGATAAAGTCATTGGCGGGGTACTCAAAAGATAGATATAAGTATTTTATATCCCTATAGTACCCGAAAAATTAGATGTGGTAGCAAGTAACATCAGCTATTTGACTAAATTTCACTATTTCTTTTGAATCATATTTTTACTCTCTAAAAACGAAATTATCCTGTCTTCGATCGAAGATAGAGTAATCTGTGATCTAAATCACACTTAAATTGTGATCTGGATCGCAATATGTTTGGAGCCAATTGTTTGGCGGTGAATAAACCTGTTAGAACAGAGTGTTTGAAATCGCGAAAACCCTTACAGGAACAAAGGACGAATATCTTAGCTTAAATACTGTCTCCAAAGAAGTTTTGACGATTTTAGTGATTTTTTTAACAGGTCTAAATGCGAAAACACCCCGATCTTTGATCGAATAGATGGTAATGCTGGACTGGAACATTTGCCATGAATCGATACTTTTGAGCTGGTAAAATAATCCCAATTACTTTCTGCCAAAACTGTGGAAGCGAGTGTCAAAGATGCACTCAAGGCAATAGTATGGATAGAAATTTACCGTTGAAAGAATTTTGTCCATTGTACTGACACGATGAGTCCGACGGACTTGAGTAGTGCTACATTTTGGACATTTATGAGTAGTTGCAGATTCGCTTCTTAAGACCATTACCTTACTTCTCCTGAGTATGAGCCTTGGTGTATATACATTGTTCAGTCTATTTTATATACCTGCTGATGGTATCGGCTATTTGGCGTAACTTTATGTGATAATGTGATCGAGATCACAGCTACTAAATAAATTACCCCGCCTTCTCAACGAAGACAGGGTAATTTGTGATGATTGCCATAGCTTAGGATCGATCTTGAATGAGTCAATCGAGATTAGGCAAAGCCTACGCTACGCGAACGACTATCAACTACTAGCCTAATTAGCTAAGATCGAAAAACTACTTAAAACGGGTACATTCGCTAATAACAAATAGCCAAATGCAGCTCCACCAACACCACCAATTAAGAAACCGGAAGTGAATTCATTCCAGCCTTTTTGATCGTTGAGATCGCTAGGTGGCTTGGGTACAGTTACACTAGCTAAAGGTGCTGCGGGATTGGTACTAGCATAGATGGAGAGACAGATGGTCAAAATTACCACCAATCCAACTGTGCCGAGTAATCCAGCTAAATGAGCTTGCTCGGCACTACGCAGAGGACCCAATAAGGTGAAGGGACCGATGAGGAGATAGCCATGAGCCATTCCGATTTCTAAACCCCGTCTTTGGGCAGACAAGCCATTGCGGTAAACAGGTAAGTTACCGATAAAAGCTTTGATGATGTCCGAAGAGTTGACTGGAGTAGCTAAGTTGCTAACTTCAGGACTGGGACTACTGATAGCTTGAGTACGATTAGGCATGAAGAACCTCTCAAAATAATTTAGGCTTTAGGTCTTAGGTGCTAGCTGTTAGGCTTTAGGTTTTAGGCTTTAGGTTCTAGCTGTCAAAACGCTGGCGTTCTTCTTTACTAGTGATCTAAATACCTAAATACCTAATACCTAACTAAAAACATTACAATGGATGAAATAGTAAGTCGGGGAAAAAGCGATTGAACTCAATCAAAATACCCGCAGTAAATGTCATCCAAACTGCTGCCAATACTGGAGCAGTAGATAAAAATCTGACTAAATGTGGCATGAAATATCTCCAGAATCTAAGATATATGAATCAGTTTTTGCCTTTGATGGCAAGTTTTCCGGTGAAGATGAAGGATTTATTGGCAAATTATTTAGGTGTTAGTAACATTGCTGTTGCTGTTAACTAAAATTTCTGCCAATCCATTCCACCAAATTTACCGAGGAGAAACAGTAATTTCGTTGTCTTTAGCAACTAATTTACCAGAGGTGAATTCACCAATGGCAGCAGCAGGCCAAGCAAATCCGCCTAACATGCAGCTAATTGCTAGAGGTAAGTCGATAATAATTTCTTTTTCTTCGGTGTTGTCGCCTTTTTTGATGGCGATCAGATAAGCACGACCAACCCAACCGATCCAACCAGCGATGTAGAGGAACATTACACTAGGGATCAGGAAGTCGCCTGCTCGATCGAGTCGTCCATCGACGATCAGATGTGGCAGTCCTTCAGGGCCGCACAGAGCTTGGGAGTATAGCGCGAAGCGTTTCTTGCCAGATTCGGGATCGCTGGTGGTATTTCGCGCCGATGCTGCACGTTGCTGGAAGGCTTGGGAATCGCTACAACGAACGAGTCCAGCTACTTCTGACGCAGATGCGGTCGGAGCAAAGTTAAACCAGAGACAGATGGCAAAGACAAAAGCTAATAGTTTTTGCATAGTGATTGTTTCTTTCTGTAACAAAACAAATAGTTTTGTTTGCAAAATACTCGATCGATTTTTCGATCTGAAATTTGGCAAAAAAACTATAATAGTCGTCTGGGCAGCTTGGGTAATATTGGCGATCGCTCGCGAACATCACCGATCTTGTAAAGGTTGGAGATGATTTCGCCCATAGCGACTGCTCGAACGAGATCGCTATTAGAATTGGTGTATTATCTGAATTAACAGCTATACCACGACGATCGCCAAATTATTTACCTCTATTTTCATCTTTAAAATTAGCAGCTAATGACAACAGTTTTATCAATTGAAACAAGTTGTGACGAAACTGCGGTAGCAATCGTTAACAATCGTAAAGTTTGCAGCAGTGTCGTCGCTTCTCAAATCCCTATCCATACCCAATATGGGGGTGTTGTCCCCGAAGTTGCATCTAGGCAACATTTATTAACAATTACTGAATTAATTGCCCAGGCGATCGAGGAAGCAGGTCTAACCTGGGTAGAAATTGACGGGATTGCGGCGACTGTCGCACCTGGATTGGTTGGTGCGCTGATGATTGGGATGACTGCGGCGAAAACGCTGGCGATCCTACACGACAAACCATTTTTGGGCGTGCATCATCTGGAGGGACATATCTACGCGTCCTATTTGAGTGCGCCAGAATTGGCACCGCCATTCTTGTGTCTGTTGGTATCCGGCGGACATACTAGTTTGATTCATGTCAAAGATTGCGGCGTATATACCGAACTCGGAGCGACTCGCGATGATGCGGCGGGGGAAGCCTTTGATAAAGTGGCGAGATTATTAAATCTCGGCTATCCAGGTGGCCCTGCAATCGATCGATTATCAGCCGCAGGTAATCCAAGCCTCTATCCCCTACCAGAGGGGAATATATCGCTTCCTGGCGGGGGCTTTCATCCTTATGATTCCAGCTTTAGCGGGGTGAAGACGGCGGTGCTGCGATTGGTGCAGAAATTGCAAGCCGAGGGGACAGAATTACCTGTGGCAGATATTGCGGCGAGTTTTCAGCATAGCGTGGCTCGATCTCTGACTAAACGCGCGATTCGGTGTGCGATCGACCATAATTTAGAAACGATCGTCATCGGCGGTGGTGTCGCTGCTAATCGAGGATTGAGAGCGACATTACAAGCTGCCGCGAGTAAAAATAATATTCAGGTGTTATTCCCACCGCTGGAATACTGTACTGACAATGCGGCAATGATTGGTTGTGCTGCGGCAGAACATCTCAAGCGGGGACATATTTCACCTCTAAATCTCGGCGTACAGTCGCGGTTGTCGATTATGGATGTGATGAGTTTGTATACTCCCCCTAATTCATAAGACTTTATACTGAAGCCATAAACTATTCGGGTTGGTATAATAAGAGGCGATTAAAGTTGCGGCTTTTTGCCTCGCAGTAGTATGCCTAATTAAGATTATGTCTCCAGTTGTTGTTGGTGCTAGCCGTTTTGCGACTGCTCTGGAAACAGGGACAGCAAAACTTTGGGTGCTATTAATTGGGGTTAATCAATATCAAGATATTACTTTTCCCCCGCTCAGATATGCGGCAATAGATTGTCAGGGAATTGGTACGGCATTGGCAGCGGCGACAGATCCGTTTCCCAATAAAGAATTTTTGATTCACCACGATCTGGTTGCCCAAACTCCGAAATTGGCAACAGTAGAGTCCAGCTTACACCGAGTGGTGAGAGAGGCAAAAGTTCAAGATACGATCTTGATCTATTTTTCGGGACATGGGGTGGTCGAACCGATCGGGCAGCAAACTGTTTTATGTTTATATGATACCGATCGTGAACACTTATTAAGTACTGGCTTGCCAATTCAGGTTGTGCTGGATATGTTGCGGCATTGTGCGGCGCACAGTCAATTATTGTGGTTGGATGCTTGTCATAGCGGCAATATGCGATCGCCAGATCAGTCTTCTCGACTGAAAATGGGGACAGAAATCGATCATCATCAATCACTCAATCAAAACTGGAAAAACCGACTCAATCCTACAACACAACTACTATCTTCACTTCGCCAAGCGGTCAGCAATCGGGGGTTTTATGCTTTATTATCTTGTGACGAAGGGCAACAGTCATGGGAATTTCCCGATCTCGGCCATGGGGTATTTAGTTACTATCTGATGCGCGGCTTGGGTGGGGAAGCCGCAGATGATCAGGGAATTATTGATGCGGATGGTTTATATCGATATGTGTATCGGCAAACGATGCAGTATATCGACAGGACTAATCAGCAGGTAAGATTGGCAAATCAAGTCAAACGAGAGCGCGGGGAAATGAGTTGTGCGCCTGAGTATTCACCCCAAACACCGAAGCGGATCGTGTCTGGGGTGGGCGAAATTATTTTAGGGATTAAGTCTCCGGCTGTTTTCAGCCAGCCAGATCGATCTGCGTTGATTATCGATGGCGGGAAAGAAGAGATCCGTAGCGAGTTGGATACCCTCAGTCATGTGCTAGCGCAAGAGGGGAAATTTACACTCGATCGTTTTCCCGTAACTAGTGGTACCTCATTGGTATCTTTATCAGCAGTTGAAGATCGGATTCAAACCTTTCTCCGTGGCGGTGTCGTGCAGGGAGAAAGGTTCTCCAGAGGAGAGGCTCCGCCAACGACTCAACCACCCTCGACACGCTTATTGTACCTGCGGGGGCAGATTGGCAATCTTGGGGGTAAAGATGCTGGATTAGTCATGGGGGATGGGATCAAATTGAGCCGGACTTGGTTGGGTCAAAAATTAAACCAATCTAGTCACAACCAGCAAATCCTGATCGTTGATGCTCCAGGTGCTACCGCTACTACTGAATGGGTAGAAGCTCTAAAAATGGTAGCGGGGAATCTCTGTATCATTGTTTGTGCCGCTCCTGTCGAAGATCCCGAACTATTTATTCAAGTATTAATCGAAGCTCTGATTTCCGCTCCACCCCAAGTTGGCGTGCCTGTTGTGAGCTTATTCACTCGATTGCAAACTACTTTAGATGCGCTGGGAATTTCCTGCGATCTATTCCTCTCTGGTACTCAAGGATTAATTGAAATTGTCCCCGCAGCGGAGATCGAGCAGATTGAGTTACCGCCGGAAATAATTATTCAGACAGAAATATCTGCCCCGCCAGACAATCTCAGATTTTCCGCAGCATCAGATATCACATTTGGGCAAGACAGCACTTATCTTCAACCAGTGCAGGAAAAGATCCCAGTATCTTCCAGCATTTCTCAAGATAGCTTAGAATCAATTTTATCAAGATTAGTAGGACCGATCGCGTCAACCTTAATTAAGCGTGCTCAAGCCAAAGATATCACGACCACGATCGACAATCTACGGCTGATGTTACCGTCGCAATTTAAAGATACATTCGATCGACAAGTTCAGGCATTACTGGTAAAACCACCTGTCCCAACCCCACAAAAACGCGAACAGCAGGTGCTAGAAACAACTGTATCACATCCATCTTTCTACGTTGCCAGTGGTCGTGGAATTTCAGCACCGCCACATGTGGGCATCGATGAGTCTGCGTTCCGGGCCTATGAGCATGAGTTGAATTTGGCGATCGGACCGATATCGAAGTTCATTGTTAATAGTACCCGCAAAGCGCATCCTCAGATATCTGCACCAGATTTGATTGCTGTTTTAGCTAGCAATATCACTGATCCAAATCGAGCCGATTTATTTCGACAGAAATGTCGAGATCTATTTGAGTGAATATGCTCAGGACAGATCCCCGACTTCTCACAGAAGTCGGGGAAGAAATAGACGATTGCCTATTCACTAAACCACTTCACTCCCATTGCTTGAGCAAATTCATCGAAATTTGTAAACTCGATTTCATCCGTCCAAAAGCAGTTGCGAGTAAGCCAATCTCATCATCATTTTGATGTTGAAATTCAGCATCCATATCACCCAAACTCACAGCTTCTGCTGTTTTGACCATATTTTTAATTGGTTGAATGATCGTGCGGCGGAGTAAATAATTGATTGCTAGTAAAATTGCCCCAAATACGGCGAGTAAAACTGCCATAACCACCTTGAGCGCGTCTTGGGCATTATTTAAAATCTCCTCAGCCGGAACCGAAATTACTTGAGTTGCAACAATTTCGTTGAGCTTCCAACCAAACCCATTATCTGCGCCATATGTGGCAATTTGACTTTTTGGTGCTCGATCGGGTGTAGAATGACAGCGCAAGCAGCTATCTTTTTTGATCGAGAGTGGACGTGCCGTATAAAATACTTTACCACTAGGTAAATCCCTAAAGCCTGAGAGTTCTTTAGTTGTTGGTTCGTTTCTAAATTTTTCGACTAAAGAGGTTTCAAAGCTATCGACTTTATCGCGCAAATTGGTAGGATTGAGTGTAGCTTCTTTATAAAAGAAACTCCGATAGGCTTCATTTTTCCTTAATTTTTGAAATACTTCAGTTGCCGAAAATGCCGGAACTGTTTCGGGAATGAATGCTGGTTCGACTTCCAATCGATCGTTCAGTAGTGGTTGAATATTGCTAGTTGTATAATCCCTAACAGAGTTCATTGTTTGAACGATCAATTTCGCTCGATCCGATACCTCTGTCTCGGCATTTCGTTCCAAAACTTGGAAGAGGAGGGTGCTAGTGAGAATCGCCCCCAGAATAAAGATGATTAATAAGAAAGTATTGAATTTTGATTCTAATTTTAGATTTTTAATTAACATCTGTGCTGTGGGATAAGGGATAGTCTCTATGGATTAGAAAATAAGGGAGTAGGAATAGAACCGAGATTTGAACTAATAAGATTTAGTTTAACAGATCGCAGGTTTTCAAATCCCCACCTAAAATGTTAATTGTTGTTGGGGTGGGGTCAAGAACCCCATCATAACAACCCAATTATTAATTATCAATTATCAATTAGTTTAAACCACATCTTTTCGTTTTTGGAGATAGAGGGCAATAACTAAATAAATCATCGCACTCAGTAACAATATTCCCCAGTCCAATCCTAACTTTTGCCACGTTGGATCATAGATATCATTAGGTTGAATGGGTTGGGGAATTGATCGTAGCTGTCCCGGAATGATAATTGCACTAGGAATCATCGCATTGACATCTACTAGTGACCCATAAGCACTGACAGACCAACGACTGAGCATTAGCCAGGAGATCTGGTTGGATATTCCTTCGAGGTCAAATAGTACGCCAGAAAAAATGATTTGGGGAATCATAATTAAGGGGAGCGCGTTGTTTGCTTCGTTTTCATTGGTGACAAAAGCTGAGAGCAGTAATCCTAAACAAATACTGCTGAGAAGAGTACAGAAATTGGTAATAAATAAGCCTAAAGTCCAGGGGATAAGCTGAGAAGTCGGTGCGGGAAAGGCGATCGAGATGGCAATTACGAGTAAACTAGTTTGGAGGATCGCAATGCTCGATCGAACTAATATTTTCGAGCCTAGATAGGGCAGTAATCCCAGATTTACGAGCCGTTCGCGGGCATAAATTGCACCTTCTTTGACTATTTCTTGTGCGGAACAGGAGATCCCCACCCAAATCCCGATGCAACTAAAGATAAATAATGTTTTGAGGGTCAATGCTGCTTGCAATGCGGAGGCGGGTTCGATTTTAATCAGCGGATCTTGACCTTGGATCGCTAATCGAATTAGGATAATCCCGATCGGTCCGGTAAATAATGCCAGGAGTAAACTGGTGCGATCTCGCAATCCTAATTGCCAGTAACGATGGCTGAGTAATCGTAGTTGTTGCCAGAATGAACTTCGGACTGGACGAGTTGCCAGCTTGGGTGACAACGTGCTCATCTGTGCTTCAGATGGTTGAATATATGCTGGAGATTGTTGGAATTTGTGCGCCCATTCCGCTGCGATGGCTTGTAGCTCTTGTGTGGTATTCCCTCGATCTAATTTGAGATAAATATCAGCAAAATATTTAAAATCATGATTGGGTAAGTCGAAGAATTCTAGTGCGGCTGTCGGTGTGCCAAAGTAGCAGAGCGTGCCACCCCGTGCCATAAATGCTACTCGATCGCAGACTTCCAAATTTGCGGTAGCATGGGTAACGAGAATTACTGTGCGCCCTTGGTCGGCTAGTTCGCGGAGTAATTTCATCATCTCACGATCGAGTCCTGGATCGAGTCCAGAGGTCGGTTCATCCAAAAAGAATAGTTTGGGGTCGGCGAGTAATTCAACCCCGATGCTGACCCGTTTGCGCTGTCCTCCGCTGAGATCGCGAATGAAGGTCTGCGCGACATGAGTGAGTTTGATCTGCGCTAGCGTTCGCTGGAGAATTTGCTGGAGATTGGTATCGGGTGGTAGTCGCAATTTGCAGGCGTACCGCAAGACTTCTTCCACAGTTAAATTCTGGTGAATAATATCGTCTTGGGGCACATAACCAATATGCGATCGATAGAGATTAAAATGCTGATGGAGATTGTCACCATTTAGATAAACTGCTCCAGAGGTAGTGGGTTCGATGCCTAATAGTGTTTTCATCAGGGTCGATTTTCCGGCTCCACTGCCACCAACGAGCGCGACTAATTGACCAGGTTCGATCGACAGTGATACATTATTTAGAATTGTTCGTAACTCGCCACTTTTAGCTGTCACTGTGCGGACTAAATGTGCGGCATCGAGACGAATTTGATTGCCGCGATCGGCAAGTTCCAATACACCGGGCTGATATAGTAAGATAAACGGCCCAATCCTAATCCGATCTCCATGTTGCAATGGCATCGATCGTTCCACCCGTAAATCATTGACAAAAGTACCATTAGTGCTCCAATCTTCGATCGTATGCGAGCCATCTTTATTCACCGAAATCGTTGCATGACGGCGAGAGACGACAGGTGAATCTAGTTGCATCGCACCATAATTTGCCGGATCAATTTCTCGACCTAATTCGACGGGAAACTGATTCAGACTTTTTAAATTCAACTGGAGCTTACTGAGGCGATTGGTATTACTACTAACCGGATTGAAATAAGTAAGTAAAATCTGATTGTGATTATTTTGACCGATGGCTAACTGAGTCCCATCCTTGAGTAAATAACCGTGCTCTCGATCGATCCGAGTATGATTGACAAATAATCCATTGCGACTGATTTCCAGAAGATCGCCATCGTAGATCCGATAGTCCTCACCCTCTCGTTTCAATACCGCCTGTCGCCTTGATAACACTTCCCAGCCAACATTCGGAATTTCGCCAGTTGCCCACTTCAGATCTCGTCCTAATTGCCAACAGTCCTGTTCCAACCGAAATCGTAAAATTCTACCCTGATTATTGAGTTCGATAAATGGAGTTGGACTACTAACAACGGTAGCTTGAGACATAAGTATCGATCGTCGCATTTGCTAATTATTATATCGACTTGGATGAACTGCGATCGAACTATCCTGAGATCTGATGTGTAACGCAGATTTGGACAACTACGGGATGTTCAAATAAGAATTCACTATAGTTAGCGAGATCGTCGAAACCAGATAGGTTTAGAACGACTTCAACAACGAGCCAAAGCATGAGTTTGAACACTAAGTTTGTGGTTCGGACTTTCATGGCTTCAACTCTCCCTCAACTAAAGTGTTCGTACCTATTACTACGATTTAGATTGAGTGGTTATGCAACAACAAAAATCCCTCACTACAGGCGTGAAGGATTTTTGTTATTTTCTAAATATTTGTCGAGCGATAGTAATCCTATTTGAGTTCCTATTAGTGGGGTTGGGCGGGTTCGTACGATAGTTATTGGTACAAAGCGATGATTTTTAGCATAAACCCGCCCCGACAACGTATAGAAATCAGTTTGAATTTGGAATTACTGACTATCACTCAAGTAGGGGCAATTCATGAATTGTCCCTACTTGAGCGATAGTACCGAAGCGATAAATTATTTAATCTACGATACTTTTGCTTTACTCAACCTTATTTTTCCCCTTTCCCCTTTCCTCTAATATCCCTAACTACTTAGTTCCTGCTGGAGCTTGTGCAGGAACTTGCGCTGGAGCTGGTGCGACTTGTTGTGTAGCCTGAGGCAATGGCTGTAGCAATTGTTGGATCAAAGGTTGAGCCATTTGGATTAGTGGCTGCACTGATTGGATCAGTTGTTGGGGAATAACAATTCCCTGTTGAACTAATTGTACGGCTGGAGTCAAATCTGGAGCTGCTGGAGCTGGAGCTGCCACTGCTGCTGCTGCTTTTGGTGCTTCTGGCTTGGGATCACAAGGCAAAATATTCACCCGAACACTATCTTGACTAGCTTCACTTGGGTTGAGTCGAACGCGGGGTTGAATGCTAGGTTGCCAACCACATTGCCAAGTCAGATCGGCACCTAATACCTGAGAAAAATCGACAGCTTTTGCCGGAGCGATATTGAAGATTGTAGAGCCTAATAACATTAACAAAGCACTATTAATACGTAACGATTTTTTTAGGTAGGTGTTCATAATTGTAGCTTCCTTTGTAATAATAGTTCGAGACAGATTAACAGGCGATGTTTTAATGATTTTAGTCTTCTATTTATCCTTACGATTGACTCAAATTATTTATGCACTCCTGGATTTTACCGAAACCCAGTCCGAAATTTGGTTGCCTGAATCGGCTGAGGAATATGCTGTGCGAGGAGATCTACTAACTCTGCGGGAGCAAGATCGGGATGTTTTGAAATTGTGCTATGCACGAGCATTTTGGCAATCGGGCCAATGTACTCGATTAACTCTCGTTCGCACTGAGCCGCAAATGTTGCTGTCAAGCCAGTTCTGATCGGCATTTGCGGCTGTGAGGCGACTGGTGGGGCACTTACTCTAGTAATCGGGAAAGTTGTACCTGGCTGACTTAACTGAGTTTGGGGGAAGATTGTCAACTGTTCCAAGTCTGCTAAAACTGCCGTAGCAGATTGATAGCGTTGAGCGGGAGCATCTTGCAACATCCGATTCAAGATTTTGACCAAATCGTTACTAACAGCCGCTTTTCGCGGCCATTGCTCTTTGAAAGATGCTTGACTGGTGAGAGTTTGGGGATCGATTCCGGTGAGCATTACCACCGCAGTTATGGCGAGCGAATAGAGATCGCTACTGGGAAAGCTTTGTCCTAGCCAGATTTGTTCGTAGGGTGCATAACCAACTTTACCAACGATCGATCTTTGGCGAGCAGAATTAGTTGGTGCTGCAAAATTTTCAGCCGGATTTTGAGATTGGACTAGATCGGATCTACCAATCCCAAAGTCAATTAGCATTGGCAGATTGCTGTCGTCCTGGAGCATAATATTGTCGAGCGAAATATCCCGATGGACGATTTGACGATCGTGAAGATAGCCCAAAACTGGCAATAAGTCTTTTAGCCATTTAGTAATTTCGAGTTCTGAGAAAGTATTTCCATACTGTTGACGTTCTCGCAACAAAGAGGAATAAGTCCGCCCTTTGATGTACTCTTGAACGAGAAAAAGTTGATCGTTTTCTTCAAAGAAAGCGAAGAATTTGGGGATTTGAGCGCGATCAATCTGATGTAAGATTCGGGCTTCCCGCTCGAACAATTCACGAGATTTTTTCGCTTCGTAAGCCCCTTGATTTTGAGGCAGAAACTCTTTGATTACACAGGGTTCATTGAATCGATGTAGATCGATCGTCAGATAAGTTTTCCCAAACCCACCTTGACCTAATACTTGTTTTAGTTCATAACGATTTCCCAACAATCTTTTCCCCTCAGAAATTGCTGGTGATGTGGACATTTCTCGATTTAGATTTTCGCCAGCACGATCGACATATAATTTCATTGGCACCAATTCTGTTTTGCCATTAGTTGTCACTTTTGCATAGACAATTTGTACAAAAGATTCATCAGATCGATATTCAACCATTTTGCCCTCACTTGCTACAACTAAATCGAGTAGCATCTCTAATTGTAGATACGGATGAAGCGGATAGTTTATGCGTTGATACTCGCCATGCCTAGAACCCCTTTTCTTTGATGGCTTCTTTAAACAGTCGGACTGGTTTCTTGGTCAATAAGGCGGCGGTTTGAGCTTGGTCGGCGGGAAAGATCGATCGGACTCGATCGACCACCGAGATCATATACTTATAGTCAGGCACTTCTCCGGTGGGGATAAAAGCAGCTTCTTGGGAAACTGTCGAGGGGCTATCTTTCAAGATGCGGCGGATTGATTCTTGCAGTTTGATATCGACGCTGGAACTAGCTAAAATCGACCCTGTCGGCACTTTATGCGGATCTGTAAATAAAATCCTAAATGCTGATTGGGGAATTTCACCTTTATAAGTATTGAATTCTTGGAGTGATAGTGCGCCGACATCTGCACTACCTTGGGCGACAGCTTCTAAAACCGCTTTGGGCGTGGAGGTGACGATTAGTTCTCCGAGCGTCAAGCCGTAGAAATTGTAGATGGGAAAATAATAACCTGTTGCCGAACCTGGTTGACCGATGGCTAGTTTCTTGCCAGCCAGAGATCGCAGATCTTGGTAAGTACTATCCTTCTTAACCACTAAAATCGAACGTAAATTGTTAATACCTTCAAGTGGTAGTAGAGCAGTATACTGATATTGTGAGATGGCAATTGCTGCTAATCCTGGTGGTGCAAATACCAGATCCCATGCTTTAGCTCTAATTCTTTCTAGTGCTTTACTTTCATTGAAAGTAGGTTCGATTTGAACGAGCGCATGAAGTTTTTGTTCTAAATACTGTTTAACGCCATCGTATTGCGCACTTGGTTGTTTCCCTGAGCCATAGCTGAGAGTCCCAATCGCCAACTGCTCTCCCCCTGCGTAGCCTTTTTCGGTGGAATTTGTTGCTGTCGATGAGCCACTAGAGGATCGTCTAGCTCCACAGCTTGATAAAAACAACGCAGTTAGAAATAATCGACGGGAAGTTGTCAAGCGCATATATCAAGATGGGAGATGGGAGATGGGAGATGGGAGAAACTGAAGCTACTGTATCGGGATAGAAGTTAAATCAATGTCGTTCTCAAATAAATTTTAGCTTATAAGTTAAATTCAAAAGCATAAATTACAATTCATAATATCTGTTACTCTTTCTTTACCATAAAAGCGATTTTATCCCATGAGATCTCGTCAAAGTATCCTCGAAATCTTTTCCACATTCTTGTGTTTTGAAGACGACCTTGCCACTAGATGGATTGTGGATGGCAGATTGCGGCGCAGTATTCAGGGTTGTCTCGAACGAAGCAGCGAGAATGCGGTATCGCCGAGATTTTGGGCGTTGTATTGGTATCAGATTTGGCAAACAGAATCGTTGTCAAACAGCAGGTCTCCACGAGTAAAAATCTCAGCAAATCATTTGGCAGCTTATTTGCAGGAAGTCTGTTATTGGTCGGCTCAAAAACTGGCAGCAGATTTAGCTAAGAAACAGTTGATTTCTGACTTCTTTCAAATTGCGATTATTAAACTAGATCGAGTAATGAAAGGATTCAATGTCGATCGGGGGATTGAGATGAAAAGTTATGCTAGCCTAGCTTTTACCAATGCAATCAAGGATACCTTGCGTCAGCGGCAAGAGGTCGAAATCTGTACGGACTGGGCACTTTTACATAAAGTCAGTCAAAAACGATCGATCGAATCCTTGCAACAACTCGGACTCAATCCTGAGACAATTTCTATTTATATTTTAGCTTGGCAATGCTTTAAAACTATCTACGCGCCAACTAACGGACAGGGACTGCGGAAATTGGATAAACCAGATTTGCCAACATTAAACGCGATCGCCGATCTATTCAATAGTGAACGGGGAACTATAATTAATGCACCAACTCACTGTGATGGAGAAACTATTTTTCAGTGGTTGACTAGTTTTGGAGCGGCGGTGCGCTCCTTTCTATATCCCACCCTCGTCTCAGCCTCCCAACCCAAATCCGCTAGCGATGATACGGAATTCTTAGATGACTTTGAGATTACCTTCCAAGCATCCCTATTGACCCAAACAATCGATCGAGAGGATGAGATTGATCGAGACAATCAGCGATCCGACCTCCAAAAAATCTTACTACGAGCGTTGGTCAAATTCAATGTCGAATCACAACGACTATTGCAAATGTACTATGGGCAGGGCTTGACTCAAAAAGAAATTGCCAGCCAATTGGAAACAAAACAATATACTGTATCCCGCCGCCTGACTAATGTTCGCGAGGCATTACTTACCGCTCTATGTACCTGGAGTCAATCCACACTGCATAAAACTTTAGATGCGAACGTAATGAGTGATATGAGTATCACGATCGAGGAATGGTTAAAGGTACATTATAGTCATCCCGATCTGCCCGTCGAACATTAATGAGGCAATTGCCATGAATACCCTGTTAACATCATCTATGATTGCCCTACCCCAATTCCATTTACCGATTGCTGACAACTCCCAAACTGAATTTTGGCAACAATCGAAATCTGCTTACTCCAGCGCGGGCAGTCGCTGGCAGGCAGCACTCAACCAAGCTTGTTTGGACGGATTACTACCGTGGCTCCAAGCCGAACGCGATCCCCAAGCTCAAGCTTGGACAAAACCTGCCAATCGTCCGAGTTTTTGGGATGTAGTTAATGGATCCGCCATCGACCTTAATGGTAGCCGATTGGTATTGATTCCGACTACGGCGATCGATTTCGCCGAATTGCGCGTCCCCCAGGAATGGATCGATCTCCCTAGTTGGGCGGGTGACTATTATCTCTCCATCTACGTCAACTTAGACGATGAAGAAATTCAGGTACTCGGCTACACCACCCATCAACAATTAAAACAGCAGGGACTATACGATCCGATCGATCGTAGTTATAGTTACGATAGCGATGACCTAATCCCCGATCTCAATGTGCTGTGGTTGTCTCGGCAACTGTGCCCCTCGCAAGTCCTCCGCTCCGACATCGCGCCATTACCTCAGATGCGGCTAGAACAGGCTGAAAACCTGTTGATTCGCCTCGGTAATACAAATCAGCTCAGACCGCGTTTAGCCGTCCCCTTCGCCTTCTGGGGCGCGTTAATGGAACATAGCGGTTGGAGACAGCAGCTCTATCGCCACCGGATGGGTTTGCCCGAACAATGGTCGATGTCCAAGTGGTTCCAGTCCGAAATCTCTAATCTGGGGCAACAATTAGGTTGGGACATGATAACTATGGAACCTGCGTTAGTATTAGCGCGTGGCGAATCCAACCCAACGACTAAAATTCTCCTCCGTCAACTCACTATCGCCGGACAACCTTACGAACTGCGGATTTTACCCAAAGGAGATAACCTGTGGCGATTTGAATTGCACAGCACCAGCACCAACAAGATTCCCCGTGGTTTCAAACTCAGATTACTAACTGAAGATTTATTACCTTTTGCTAATAATGAAGATATTGCCCTGACTGAGACAGATAGACTTTATCTGGACGTACAAGTAAGTCCTGACGATGGATTAGTCTGGGAGACTGAGCCTCAACCAGAGCGGTTCGATCAAGAAATCCTTCGCTTCTAAAAATATACTCCGCACTTTAACCGCTAAACCACTAAACCACTAAACCACTATTCACTCTAGATGTCTAATTTGATACTGAGAAGGGGCGTAAATGCATAGTTGTTGTACAGCTTGGGCAAGTCAGATGTTACTGTAAATGCAGATACATTTGGCTTGATTTTTATGAACTACGAGAAATTGAATCCTAGAAGATCGATCGCTAGTTAACTACAATCCCCAGCCAAAGGCGATAGAGTAACTATCAACTGCTTGGTGCGCTAAACCGTCGGTTTCGAGCATCCGCTATCAACTATCAACTATCAACTATCAACTAATCTATGGATGCTAGAGAATTGTTTGAGAAAGGTGGTCCCACAATGTGGCCATTATTTGGACTGTCGATTTTATCCTTAGCGACTATTTTTGAACGGCTGTGGTTTTGGTTTAAAACGCTTAGGAAAGAAGAAGAACTTGTCGAGCGCGTACTCGAAGCCAGTTCCAATTCCGAATGGGACACCGCCGCTCAAATCGCCAAACAGGAACGGACTCGCAAACCGATGGGGAGATTTCTCTATGCGCCACTCAAACGGACAAATCCCGATCCTGAGACATTTAAACTTGCGCTCGAAGCCTCCGCAGAAGAAGAAATCGCCACCATGCGCAAGGGTGATAAGTCGCTAGAATCAATCATTGCCCTTGCTCCTTTGCTAGGATTGCTCGGCACTGTATTAGGTTTGATTCGCTCTCTGAGTGGGATTAAACTAGGAGATTTAGGTACTTCCGCAGGTGGTACTGTGACCTTAGGTATTAGTGAATCCCTCATCTCTACCGCTACTGGGATGATTGTCGCAATCGTCAGTCTTGGCTTTTATCGAATATTTCAAAGCTTGATCTTCGGTCAGATCAACTTATTTCGCGGCGCGGGAAATCAGCTAGAATTATTATACCGAGAGCATTGGCTCAGTACGAAAGGTAAATCGATCGATGGCGTAGATACTGAATTTATGCGTTAGATTCTAGATACCCAGAGTGGGCAAATGCCCACCCACCAGATTTCTTAAAATAAATAAATATCACCGATCGACAATCGTCGATCGATAGATAATATGAAGATTAACTGGCGTTACTGATTTAAGGTCTGATTTACTATTTGTGAAACCCATAGATCTCCCAGTCCCCCAGTCTCCCCTCTCCCCTCTCCCATCTAATTCCGAGGTTTATTCGTGGTATCTCAACGTGTCATTGAAGTAGCAACTACTCAGCCATCGCCAACCATTCCGGTAATGGCTCAGTCCCAGACGGGTGCTTACGCCCTCCTCGATAGCCTCCATCGTCATGGAGTCAAACATATTTTTGGTTATCCTGGTGGAGCCATCCTCCCCATCTACGACGAAATCTATCGATTTGAAGCTGCTGGTAAAATCAAACATATCCTCGTCCGTCACGAACAGGGTGCCGCTCATGCTGCCGACGGATATGCCCGCGCTACGGGCGAAGTAGGGGTCTGTTTTGCTACTTCTGGCCCAGGAGCTACAAATCTGGTTACAGGCATCGCCACCGCCCAAATGGACTCGATTCCGTTGGTAGTTGTGACTGGGCAAGTACCTAGTTATCTCATCGGTACCGATTCCTTTCAGGAAACAGATATTTATGGGATTACTCTACCCATCGTCAAACATTCCTATGTAGTTCGCGATCCGGCGGACATGTCTAGAATCGTCGCAGAAGCCTTCTACATCGCCGCTTCCGGTCGTCCTGGGGTTGTGCTGATTGACATCCCCAAAGATATTGGCGCGATGCCATTTAACTATACTCCCGTCGCACCTGGAAGTGTAAAATTACCTGGATATAAGCCTACTGTCAAGGGAAATCCTCGCCAAATTAATCAAGCAGTCCAACTAATTACTAAAAGCCGTCAACCATTACTCTACGTTGGTGGTGGTGCGATTTCTGCTAGTGCTCATGAAGAAGTCAAGCAACTAGCCGAACTATTCCAAATCCCTGTCACTACCACCCTGATGGGTAAAGGTGCATTTAACGAAATTCATCCGCTTTCAGTCGGGATGTTAGGGATGCACGGCACCGCTTATGCAAACTGGGCAGTAACTGATTGTGACCTATTAATCGCTGTCGGTGCAAGATTTGACGATCGAGTTACAGGTAAATTAGATGAATTTGCCTCTGATGCTAAAGTAATTCACATCGATATCGATCCTGCGGAGGTTGGTAAAAATCGTACCCCAGATGTCCCTATCGTCGGCGATATCAAACAAGTCTTAATTCAACTACTCCAACGAGTACAGGAAATCAGTTTAGGTGATAATTCCGAACAAACGAAACCTTGGCTAGACACCATCGATGGTTGGCGCGTAGACAATCCCTTAGTTGCACCCAGCTACGACGGTTTACTCGCACCCCAAGAAGTCGTCGTCGAATGTCGTCGTCAAGCACCAGATGCTTACTACACCACCGATGTCGGACAACATCAAATGTGGGCGGCTCAATTCCTCAATAACCTTCCCCGCCACTGGATTTCTAGTGCTGGATTGGGTACGATGGGATTTGGCGTACCTGCGGCAATGGGCGTACAAATGGCACTCCCAGGTGAGCAAGTCATCTGTATCAGTGGCGATGCTAGTTTCCAGATGAATCTCCAGGAACTTGGTACCCTCAAACACTATGGTTTGAATGTCAAAATCGTGATCATCAACAATGGCTGGCAAGGCATGGTCAGACAGTGGCAAGAAGCTTTTTACAAGGAAAACTACTCTTCCTCGGAAATGGCACCTTCTCAGCCCGATTTCATGCTGTTAGCGCAGGCTTATGGCATCAAGGGAATGACCGTCGATAATCGCGAAGATTTACCAGACGCGATCGCTGCCATGTTAGCGCATGATGGCCCCGTTTTACTCAATGCCCAAGTCAAACGTAATGAAAACTGTTACCCAATGGTAGCAGCGGGTAAATCCAACGCAGAAATGTTGGGATTAGCTAAACCTAAGCGTTCGAGTTCGGGTGCTTTATCAATTCATTGGCGCAATTGCGGCACAATTCACACCATCACTCACAAATTCTGTCCTGAATGCGGGAGCGAACAATAAGAAATTTAGGGTAAGGGTAATGTCTTGTCGGTTTTTTTATTCGGAGGGAACCTCCGAATAAAACCGCCGCTTCATGAATTACCCTTACCCTCGATCAAAAATAAGTGGACTACCGTCAATTTCCCGATTTCTTTGGATATAAGTAGCTGTCAGGTTATTTTTTGTTCTCGCCCAATGTTTAGGGAAAGCCTCGCGGGTAAGTACCTTTAATGCTAGCTGATAACAACGGATTGCCTCCTCCAGATTATCTAAACGATTCCCCCGAATTCGATCGCTATATGCTATTCCTAGTCTATGCTGTATCGTTGCCCACTCTTCAGGATAAGCATCGCGAGAGGAAAGTTCTAACACTTTGTGATAGGTAGAGATCGCATTTTCTAGATCGGCATTTTTGGTTTTGATATTCTGACGAGATCGATCGAAATAGGCTATCCCTAGACTTAAATATAGACTTCCCAGTAGTGGCGAATCGGGATCGGTTGCCAAAATTTTATCTATTTGAGCTTGGATGGATTCAGGATTTGCTGACGATTTTGAGGTGTGAGGATCAAGATGGATCGTCAAATATTGGAGATCGATATCTCCATTTGCTGTCGTCAGCGGACGCACGAATTCAAATACACCACCGCGCCAACTCCAGAAATCAGGAGCCTGTCTGGATAGTTCTCCAGCAATCGCTTCTGTCATCCATAAAATTACCGGAAACCGAAATTCTCGTAAGGCTTCTCGCGTCCATTGTGTAGAAAAGAAAAATTGTGCTTGCTCCGAGCGATTTATCGTCACCGCAGATTCCAAATCCTGCTCTCGGCTGACGTTCAATAATCCATCGATCCCCAACACAGTGACGATTTCATGTCGATCTGTATTTACAGGAGGATGCCGATCGAGTAAACTTTGCTTTAAACTTGGATGATCTCTATCGATCTGTACCCGATCGCAGTTAACATTTTTGGCAGTGAGTTCTGTCTCATAATCGCGGATAATTTCATCTCGATAGTAGGGATTATCGCAAATACAAATCAGTAAATTTAATTCGCCATAACTCGCCTCGATCGATCGCAACAATCGTCGTAGTTGATAACTATTTTCAGTTTGATAATCTACAATTTTATCGATCATCTCAATTCTCCTAGTGAGAAAATTTGCTCTTAAATTACTCCTTCTCTTGTGAGTAAATCCACCACGATCGGATGCACGTCATACCAGAGAGCATCATTCTCATATTCTAATACCATTAAGCCATGTAATAATTTAATAAAATCTTGACCTTCCACTGATTTTAACGTCTCATACACTTGCTGCAATAGTCCATAATTACCGCCAATCTGCCGTGCAAAATCATTCCGAAGATTACGGATTGCTCGCATCAATATCGCATCATTAATACAGACATCAGTGCGATCTGGGTCGATTTCGATCTGCACCATGCACTCGGTACAGCATTCTCGCCCAATTCTCACCAGTTCACGCATCACGCCGCCACTCATTAGTGCCATTTTACGGACAGTTTGAGGATCGAGTAGCGAATCTGGAAATCGACGGCGAATTACCTCTTCAAACAATTGGATATTTTTGGAAACCGGTTCGCAATTTATTTTACGCACATCATCGCGTGGATAAAACTTGGTAACTGGAAATAAATTAGGGCGAACAATTCCTTCCGAAGTTAATGCACCCATCACTTGCGGTTCTTGAATTGCCGATACGGGGATGGTAAATACAATCTTAAATGCAGGTGAAAATAAGGATTTGAGGTTATTTCGATAAATTGGTTCGACGATACTAAGATCTAGTTTGTCCAAGTCATCAATAATGACTAAAACAGCTTGATTTGTCTCAATTTGAATCGCGGCTGCTAATCGATCGAGATTTCTAACTAATTCCGAAATTCTTTTCTCAAAAGTTCGTTCCAGCTCTTGCCGAAACGTGCGTTCTTGTTTGAGACTTGCTGTAAAAATTTTGAAGATCGCACCAGGATCGATCCCAATTGCTGATTTATCTTCACTTTCTAGTATTTCTTTGCGAGTAATTGTTGTCCAGCCGAGCAATGTTTCGCTAATATCTGCATCTACTGGTATCTTATCGAAGATAGCGGCTTCGAGCAATTGTAACCCGATCGAGTAGAGAATATTAACATGGCTAACATCGGACATCTCGATCGTATCAGCTATCGAAAAAAACACCACAAAATTTTCCGATGCCATTTCTACTGCAAATTGTTTTAGTAGAGTAGACTTACCACAACCTCGATGTCCAGCAAAAATCACTTTACCATCGGCTTTGGATGCTTTTACCTCGCTTTTGAGACGCACCAAAACTTCTCGACCATATTCTACTCGAAACTTCTGGATCTTCTCAGGTTCGAGTAGTGGAAAGAGATCGAGATCTCGGTAAGCTGTCTGAAATTGTGCCAGTAAGGTTTGAGCCATCTTTAATCTACGCCGATAATGCCACCACATCATATCCCATTCTATAACGGCGATAAGTTCGTCGGTGACGGCTTTCAATACGGTTCTAGCCAGATACTCAAGTCGCAGCTAAGATTTATGCAATTTATATTTAACAAAAATTTACCAAAATCGAGGTTTAGAGCTATGCACCTTTAGGTGGACTGTTGTTAGGATTGGGTCAAAAGACCCTTCCTAACAAATCAATTCTCAATTATTTTACACCTACCTAATTAATTTGGTAAATAGATAAATTGTTAATTTAACTGCGTAAAGTTACCTGAAATTTATCGACTAAAACATCTCGGACTTTTTGCTGCAAAGGCTCTACATCAGTATCCGTCAAAGTGCGATCGAGTGCGCGATAAATTAACCGAATTGCTAAACTTCTTTGCCCTTCGGGGACGTTGGTACCGCGATATTCATCGAAGACTTCGACTTCTTCTAATAGTTCGCCACCAGCTTTGGTAATTGATTTCTGGATATCTGCTAATGATAGATCTACAGGTGCAAAGAAAGCAATATCTCGATCGGATGGAGGATAGCTAGAATAGTTCTTAAAGGTTGGAACTAGTCGCTCTTCGGCGGCGAGATAATTGAGGATCGGATCTAATTTGAGTTGGAAGACATATACTGCTGCGGGAAGATCTTTTTCCTGACGGAGTTGGGGGTGCAATTGTCCGAAGTAACCGAGTTTTTGTCCCTGCAACCATAAGGATGCTGTTCGCCCTGGATGGAGCTTGTCATCCGATCGATCTGCTTGATATTCTACAGGTATTTTGAGGCTGTTGCAGACGCTTTCTAGCATCCCTTTGGCTGCAAACCAGGTGATTGGTTGCGGCTTACCGCCTGTCGTCCACCGTCCAACACCAGCATCGCCGCCGATGATGCCAGCTAATACGTCGGTTTCGATTAATCCAGTTTCGTCGCGTCCGAAAATTTTGCTAATTTCAAAGCCTTGAAGTGCGCCGTTTCCTTGGGCGAGATTGGTTTGGAAACTTTGGATTAAACCAGAGATTAATTCGGAGCGCAAAGTAGAATATTCGGTGAACATCGGGTTGACTATTTCTACTTGGGAGCCATTATTTAGCTTTTCAATGGCGTAGGAATATTGAACGACTTCATTCAAACCGACAGCGCGAAAAGCAGCCCGAACTCGGCGTAATAATTCCTCATCTAGAGAGAGAAAACCCGCCGCTGATTCTGATGGTAGGGTATCCATGAATCGATCGTAACCATACAGTCTGGCGACTTCTTCAATCAAGTCAATTTCCCGTTCCAAGTCGCGGTAACGATAAGGTGGTACAATTACATCCCAAACTGTTTCTTCTGCATCACCTTCGGTGACAGATAATTGACAACCCAAAGCTGTCAACGTGCGTTCGACATCTTCAACAGTAATATCTCCAGGTTCGCCATCATCATCGATCGGACCTAAGATTTGATTCAACCGTTCTAACCGGAGTTTGATTGTCCGAGGTTGGAGCGTCAAATCGGGGCGATGGTCGTTGATATCCTGACAGACTATCTTACCACCAGCTAATTGAATAATTAACTCGATCGCTCGATGAGCCGCAGTTTCCAGTTCTGCTAAGTTTACACCCCGCTCGTACCGTGTGGATGCTTCCGATCGCATTCCGCCTTGACTCCGCGCTGATTTTCGCACCGCGACAGGATCGAATATTGCCGCTTCCAAGACAATATTTTGAGTACCTGCGGATACTTCAGTATTTTCGCCACCCATGACACCGGCGAGGGCGACGGGGATATTGTTAGCAGTAATTAGGAGGTTTAGAGCCTGCAACTGACGTTCCTGCCCGTCTAGCGTCTTTAGGCTCTCACCTTGCTTCTCGGCATAGCGCACGCCCATTTTGATGGATTCACTTCCACTCACAGCCTGCAATTTAGCCGCATCAAAAGCGTGTAAAGGTTGTCCCCACTCTAGTAGGATGTAATTAGTCACATCCACAACATTATTAATCGGGCGAATTCCCGCAGCTTGTAGGCGACGTTGCAGCCATTCGGGAGATGGTGCAATTTGGACACCTTCAATTAGCGTACCTGAATAAATCGAGCAAGCTTGAACCTCGCTGACTTTGACACTTAATTGCGGTTGCTTAGAAATAGCCGACTTATCAACGGTAGGTAATTTCAACGCACCTCCAGTCAACGCCGCGACTTCTCGCGCAATCCCTACCATGCTCAAAGCATCGGCGCGGTTAGCCGTAGAAGATAAATCGAGAATGACATCATCCAAACCTAATAGCGATCGAACGTCAGTACCAATCGCGGGTGTATGGGGATCTTCAGCTTCTCCAAAAATATGAATCCCCTCGGAATCCTTCGTCAAGCCTACTTCCGACAGCGAACAAATCATCCCCTCTGATTTTTCACCCCGTAATTTAGCAGGTTTAATTTTGAGATCGATTTTCGGTAAATATGTACCGATAGTCGCCACAGCCACATGAATCCCCGCCCGCACATTTGCCGCACCACAAACGATTTGCAACGGCTCCTCGCCACCGACATCTACCGTACAGACACTTAATTTATCAGCATTGGGATGTTGAATCCGCGTCAACACGCGCCCCACGACGACACCATCAGCCCAAGTACTCCGATCCTCGATCGATTCAACCTCAAATCCAGCCAGCGTCAGGGTTTTTGCCAATTCTTCAGGATCTAGCTGACAGTCTACTAGTTCTTTTAACCAATTTAGAGCAATATACATTTAATTTAATTTAGTCACTATAAGCATCGCGTCTATCTATTGTCATATAGATCGGGAGTTTCAGGCGAATCGAGATGCGATCGATCCAGCGATTAAAATTATGCGGTATATGGATCAAATCCAGAAACGATCGATTTGCTCCGATCATCTTCCCCTTTTCAGGTATTTGTCAAGAAACCATGACAATTAAGACATCCAAAACGACGTAACAGCGTTAAACCCCCGAAATTGAGCGCGATCCCCCCTTGACGGATCGGGGTAAAGTTTTGTTAGATAGATGTATACAAGCAATTGTTAATCACTAAATAACTGAAAAATAAATTACTTCAGATCTTAGTACATCCAAATTAACAATCGCGTTTTTAAACAACGCAATTTAGTCACCTGCGATCGAGTGATAAATTCGATGTCGCAGCTTCTAGAAATTTAATAAACGGCTTACATGTAGTTGGTCAATTAGCGAACTGACTGACAATAGCAATTTTACTAGGTGACACCAAGTGTAGTTGCAAGACCTTTAAATTTGTAACTACACATTATTCGGAGATTCGGACCGTGACGATAGACAACACATTAGAAGAAATGACTCTCAGACAACTCCGCCGCGTGGCGAGTGCCTGTGGAGTGTCCCGTTACAGCAGGATGCGGAAATCCCAACTCCTCGAAGAAATTCAAAAAGTCCAGAGTACTAAGTCTACTCATATTTCATCTACACAACTGGAGGCGCAATTAGCAGTGGAAGCAGGAAAATTTGAACTTGGAGTCGATGTAGATCTCACTGCTGAAGAATTAGCAGATGCAGATGAAGGATTAGGCGATTTACCTGCAGGTTATGGAGATAGTCGGATTGTTTTATTACCTAGAGATCCGCAATGGGCTTATGCTTATTGGGACATTCCAATCGAACACAAAAATGAGCTACGCTATCATGGCGGACAACAATTAGCTCTACGGATTTATGATGTCACCGATATTAATATCGAGCATCAAAGTCCTCATAGTATTCAAGAATACCCGATCGATGAAATGGCGAGAGAATGGTATATACCAATTCCCGTCAGCGACAGGTCTTACACGATCGATATCGGCTATCGTTGTGGTGATGGTCGCTGGTTAGTTCTCGCTCGTTCTGGAGCTGTCGGTATTCCCCCTGTCTATCCTTCTGACTGGATTGAAGATGTCTTCATCACTGTACCGTGGGAAGAAGAGCTAGCTGGTAAAACATTTGTCGAGCTAGTACCGCCTAGCAAAAAAGCCGCTGAGACTGCTGATGCGACTGGTGCTGGTGGCAAAACTACCGAGCAAAACGCCATCTACAATCGGATTTTCGGGATGTCAGATGCAGCAGAATCGATGCGTATCGATGGTTCTCTCTACGGTTCCATGCACCACTCCCCCATGGATTCCCTCAGCTCCTTCATATTCCCCTCTGGAGTGGGCAATTGGTCGCTCCCTACCAATTCCGGCGTAAATACGTCTGGCGTGGGTATGTCGGGCGTAGGGATGGATGTGAGCGAACGTCAGCGTCAATTCTGGTTGATTGCTGATGCTGAATTGATCGTCTACGGTGCCACTGAGCCTGATGCTACAGTCACCATCGGCGGACGACAAATCAAGCTCAATCCCGACGGTACTTTCCGCTATCAAATGTCCTTCCAAGATGGCAACATCGACTACCCGATCATCGCGGTAGCCAAGGATGGCGAGCAACAACGCTCTGTCCACATGACATTCGATCGATCGACTCCTTCCCGCAATACTAATACTAAGGAAGAAGCTGTACCTGAAAAATGGTTCTAGGTAAATCATAAACTAGCTCCATCAGTCCTCATGACTGGTGGAGCTAGTTTATGATTTAGAACGATCAATTCTCAATTCTCAATTAATTTAACTACCTAATTTGAATCCTTCGACAAATAAACCGTAAATTATTCCTAATTTAAGACTGTTTAAAATAGCAATCAAAATCGGACGTTGACCTAAAATAGAGTTATATTTTCCCAATTTGCGACGACCTAGAGCGGTACCATAAGTTAGCCAAGAAATTAATTCTGTGATAACTAAGATAATAAAACTGACTAAAATATCTAGATCGGTTCTTTGTCCAGTTGACGAAGCAATTGCAGTAGCCAGAAAGTTACCAAATAACAAGCTAATAATGATGAGTGACAATCGCCGCCAGGGATTTTCGGCCCATTGAGTAAATTGTTGGAAGATGCGATCGATCAGTGTATTGAGACGGGTGTTTTGCATGATTATTTCTTAAGGATTTCGCTTGCTTTCTTGCCAGATATTACCAATTCCTTTGATGACACCTCGACCGATCAAACCAATCCCACGACCAATAATTTCTGTTAGTAGATAAACAATACTACTACCAATAAATGTGGTTGCCATTTTCAATCGAGGTGAGAGTGCATCTCTTGTTTCTAGAGCTAAAGTCACTACTAAGGGAATTCCAGCTAATTGCGATAATTCTTGGGGCCGAGGGGCGTAAATAGCGATGCGATCGATCCCATAAGCTGTAAAGATAAATAATCGATATTTACTGTCAAATATAGCCTGCGGTTCGCCAATATATCGATCGATTCGATACCGCCAAGACAAGTCATTTCGGAATCTTTCGATCTCTCGACTGGAGAGTAAGCTGCGATCGTAAAATCTAGATTTAATTGATTCTAAGTTACCAAACCGATTGAGTAAAGGTTGCATGACAGCATTTGCCATCTGGATTGTCAAATTTTCTAAGAGAATACAGGCACGATCTTCAGATGTCTGACTACCTGCATCGCTAACAGTATTATCAATCGCTAATGGTACTTTGAATAGTAAGTAATTTAACAGTTCGGTTGATTGTGGAATTTTAGCCAGAATTTCGGTTTGGATTGTAGCCGCATCTTGAAGGATGACAGGGATAATTTCAATATGACTACTATCGATCGATAGGGTATGATATCTACCAAAAAAATCTGTCAAGATTGATGCCCATAAGTCAATCAAGATCGTTTGCTGTTTTGCTGACAACTGTTCGATAGTGACTTGGGAAAATCGTAATTCATTTAATAGTCCCTCGAACTGCTTCAGAATCAAATAAAATAATTCTTGCTTCTTTTCTTGGCGTAAAATATCGATTTCTAATGCGATTGGTGTGAGATTTGTTAGTCCAGATTGTAATTTAGCAGCGATGCGTTCAAATAGTGTCTGCGCTTGGAAATTTGATTGGCTAGATTCAGCTAGTGGCGATGGAACTAATTGAGAGATTGATGGACTAGCATCGAGATGCGAGCCAGTTGGAGTTGTACCTGGGAATAATTGTTGAACTAGCCACCGAGCGGTAGTTAGTTCGCGTTTACGTCCGGTTAAAATTAATCGATTTAACCCAGAAAGTCGCTCCTCTCGGTTAGAAGCAACAGGTAGATTGAGATTAGTATTTAGTCTTGCTAAAGTGGTATCAATTTGCTGAAGACTAGCTAATCGCAATCTATCAATTAAATTACCCTGTTGAGTTGCTGTTCCGACTGTCACCTGTGCTAAAACTGTTGGTACCCAACTTCCTTCTCCTGCTACAACGGCTCGAATCCCTGCGACTAAATCTAAAATCGAACTACCGCGCAGACAACAGCCCTCAATTCCCAATTGAAATGCAGTAGTTAAATCTCGATCCTGGGGAGAACTGAGCAGCAAGATTGGTAAGTTTGGATATTGAGTTTTTACTTGTTGACAAAACTCTAGACTCGATCTATCTTTGAGCGGATGATGTAATGGTAATCCCAATAAGATTAGATCGATTCTCCAAAGGAGAGGCTTCGACAACGAGTCTATTTCAGCACCTGAATTTGTCAGAATTTGCCAAGCACTCGCAACATTCTCAGCTTCCGCAGATACCTGTAAATCTGGAAACCGATTCAAGCAAGTAACTAATCCTGAAAGTATGACTGGATCTGATTCGATCGTTAGAATGTGGATCGATCGATCTAAAATCGGCGTTTCTGCCATTGGGGTGAACGAGATAGCTCTTGATTAATCATCAGTTTAACATCGGACGTATCTGCCATTGAATCCGAATCAGAGTATCGACCAAGCCACCTAGAGATCTTGGCACTATATGGTCGATGGTGAACCGATTGGCACTGAGTATTTCTAGCGAGTGACAATATTCACATAGATAGTTTACCCATTCGCGCACTGACTGTTCGGTTATTTCACTAATCGGCACGATCTACAGCTATCATTGATCGCGCCAACATTGCATCAGGAGGTCGAGAACTCGATCGAATGGCAATAGCCTTGTCTTGATACCGTTGTTGACCGATTCGCAGATCTTGTTTTGTTGTCTTTTGAGTTTTTTTCTGAAATGCGTGCAGCACGTAAACGGCTTCCTCAAACCGCGCTACAGATCGATCGCCATCATTTACTACAGCCATGAGGATCGATCGAATGGCAAAATTAGAGAGCGATCGATCAGGGCGTACTTATGAGTCTGTGAGACTACGCCCCGATCGATTGATGGTGTTGCGCTTCGATTCTCAACCTGAGAGGCTCCGCCAACGAATATCACCCACTATGATTGCAGTTTAAAATCGATCGATATCAATTGAATCCACTGATATTCAAGATCGATCAACCAATCTTCTAAATAAAGATCGATCGACAGCGTAGAATTGACATCATAGCTAGCCTTCACACCATTGATTACCAATCCTGTTGGCGCGATATCCGCAGGTTTCTTGAGTGGTAATTTTGTAATTGCCATTGCTAGCGGTGCAAAATATATCTTCTGATTTGTAGTCTTTTTTAATATCGAAGACAGAAGACAGAAACCCGACTTTTCCAAAAAGTCGGGTTTCTAGGAGTAATGCTAAAAATGCTAGCTAAATTATAGATTGCTGTTGAGGATTTTAGCTTCTAAACAATCTACTATAAAGAGTCTCATGCTGCATACTAGCTAATGACAATCCCCAGCTACAGGCGTAGAGATCCTCATCAGCCAGAGTTGGAATAGTCTGGGCTAAAGCATCAATTTCGCCCTGCAATACCCACAAGATCTGTTGTCCGGCTGTTTGCCCTAGCGGGATGAGTTTGATGCCTGCGCCGAGGGAATTTGTGACCCAACTATGTAGATAAGCGGCGATGGTTGTCTGTCGTTGGCATAGCCTCTCCTGCGGAGAATCGATCTGCCAATATTGTGCGATAATTCCAAAAGCGATCGCGTAATTACAAGGTCGGTCGATCGCAGTGATTAAGTCTTGAATGCCTGGGGTTAATTCGATCGCAAGTTTTGTTAAAGAACCACCCATTTGCCAACTTTGTTGACGCAATTCTTCAGTTTCCCGCGCGGCTGAGAGCCATTGATTCCAATATTGCAATCTTTGACTATTTGACTCAATTCCCGCCAGATAAGCACGATCCATCACGGCTGTCTCAACCCGAATTGCACCAACTTGTAATTCTCGCTGGATCCAGGTTTGGAGTGTGATTCGATCTCGAATAATCCCCTGTGAAATCAGACTCTCCAATCCCTCAGAATAACTATATCCTCCCACAGGCAAAAGTGGACTAGCTAACTGCAATAGTCTTAATAGTTGTTGGTTATTTATTGTTTCTATACTCACACTCTTCCAACTATTAACTAACAACTAAAAACTATCAAGTAACAACTAATTTAATGGTGGCTATAAGCACCACCTTGAGGACAAAATGGCGCAATTTGAGCAACTACTTGTAAACCTAATTGTGTCAACATTCCTTCCAAGACAGAATCAGGAGCCAAGCGAAGATAGGTAGGTGTTATTTCTAAGCTAACGTGGCGATTACCTAAATGATAAGCCGCACGTAATAAATTAATCGAGTCGTCACTAGTAACCGTCAAAACTGGCTCTGGTTTCGCCGCGACTTTGACGAAGATATTATCAGTCTCCGCAGTGAGCAAATCACCTTCTTGAAGGGTTGTACCGCGTGGTAGTTGCAAGTAAATCGGAGTCCCATCCTCAGTGTTGAAATGATGACGACTGCGGGTACGCTCTTCGGCTGTCAGCGAGAGGATTAGTGGTAGCGATGAATGATGGTGGTGATGATGCAACCTTTTAGTCAGAACGATTGCTGTTTCAGGCGGTGAGCCGTTTGACATGGTAGACTTAATCTCATTAAATAATAGTCGATACTATATTCTCACCTAGATTCGAGCAATGGCGAAAGTTCTCGCCAACTAATTCATAAATCCACGTACCCGATTTTGGAGTTGAGGATTGGAGCGGACAGATTGGGTAATTTGATTGAATCTTTCGATGCTCAATCCCCGACTAGCTGCAATCGTCTCGCACTGGTTGCAGTAATTGACAAATAGGGATTTTGCTTCACTATTTAATCCCTCCATTGTGTTCGGCTGATTGCAGACTAGGTTTGGTAATGTACCTCCAGTACTCGCGCGAACTTGAGCGAGTGTTGATTGGCGAATTGGTTCGATTTCCATCAGCGCAGCCGCATAGTTTCGCAAATCGGGATCGCTAAATTCATCTGCTCGCGCCGCACTACTAAAGAACAAACTAGGTTCTGATGCGGTAAAATCGGGTACGACCCCAATTGAGATCCCAAATACACTAATAATAATACTTAGTAATAGTGGGCGAGACAAACAGTAAAAATTACTTCGAGTGTGTAGAGTTGTCATATGAGGGGCGAAACCAATCGAGCAGACTTTGGTTTGAGTTACAATCTATTTGAAGTATTTGACAGTCGATAAGTTCCTGAAGCTTTCTTTAGGCTTTAGATCTTAGCAAAGAATGATTAATTCCTAAAAGAATAGCCCGCTCATGCAGGCTATTCTTTATAAAGATTCTAGATTTTAATCGAAAATACTAAGCTTCTTCGCCACTTTCAGCGAGTGCAGCCGCAGCAGCCGCAGCTTTAGCTGCTTTTTTAGGCGGATCGAGTTTGAGGCTCAAGTAGCGAATGACATCTTCACTCAAACGCATTGCTCTTTCCAAAGGTGCGATTTCTTTACCAGAACCAGTGAAATTCACTTGAACGTAGATGCCGTCGCGGTTCTTACCAATCAGGTATGCAAGACGGCGTTTGCCACGTTGTTGAATTTCGATGTCGGTAGCACCGTTGGTTTCGATGATCCCTTTGTATCTCTCGATCGATTCGGTTGCCTGATCGTCTGACAAGTCAGGACGCAGGATGTACATGATCTCGTATTTATCGCTCACAGATTCTCCTTATGGACATAGTGGCTCAGGCTCTATTCACAAATGTGTCAGCTTAAGCAAGGATCTCCTATCTTATCAGTAATTTGCTCTGTTCGATCGATCTGGATGATGAATAATATTTAGCTAAACCATTTCGGTAGATGATTGTCTTGGTGTTCGAGATGGGAGACAAGCCACCAACCACAGGTAGTTAAACTTAAGAGGATACAAGTGGATAGAAGGTAAGCACTACAGATAACGCGAACTATTGCGGGTGCGGACACAGAATCTAACATGGTTCATTCAGCTCAAAGCTGTTGAAATTGTTTTTGAACTACCTTACATTGGCAATTCTGCCATTTAGCACGGAAGATAGGCGGTGTTTTTTAGCACATTGACAAAATATTTTTTGTGCTAGTGTCGCCAGACTTACCGACCGTAGATAGACTTGAGCTAGTTACTGTGACGATTACTCGTTGTGTAGCCTCTCCAGTGGAGAATCGATAAGTTGCACAATCTCAGCGCAATTTATCTTTAGCAATAGATTAATACGGTAAAGCAACCTCTAATCATATCAATCTATGGTTATTGTACCCCTATTTATTAAGAAATGTTTAAGAAGATTTAATTGGTCTACAAATTACCATCCAATTTTGAGTGTAGATCGCTGGAACCAGCTTTACTACTGCCACCAACAACTTATACTAGCTCGATCGAACTTGAAAAGAAACCAAATAAGTTGATAGCGATACACTTATTTGCAATTTGTAACTGTTTTAGTGGTTTAGTTGATAGTTGATAGTGGTTTAGCTTGAAAACTAAACCACTAAACCACTAAAGCACTAAACCACTATCCCACTATCCCACTATCCCTCAATTGCCACCAGGGAATCTGGGGTGACTCGTGGTGTTCGTGATGATAGCCGAAATGATAACAGGTAATGAGTGACCACCAGTTAGATCGATCGATTGTCATAGCGCGATGTCGATTGGTATAGCCGCCTTTTGGTTCACGATGGGGTAAGAATGTCCCGAAATAGAATAGTTGTAGCGAACTTAATAGCGAAGGCAGCACCCAGAACAGTAAGATGTTGACGATCGAGCATTGACAGATCATCGCATAAATCCCGAATATCACCACCAAATTGATTAGTTGTCGCCAACTGATATGCTCGCAAACAAAATGTCCATACCATCCCCAAAAATGAGTAGTTGTACCATCGTGAAAATCTGGATCTCGATCGCTAGCTGGATACCTATGATGTAAGTGATGTTTGACGAATAACTGCGAATAGTCAAATCCAGCATACAACCATAAGCATAATTGTCCAATCGATCGATTCAGCTTCGGCGACTCACAAACATTCCCATGCATCGCATCGTGAGCTGTAATAAATAAGCCCGTATATAGCCAAGTTTGCCAGCCAACCAGACAGAGCAAGCAAATGGGATGTACAGCTCGAATCTCAATCTGAATGCAGCTCCAGAGGCTAATTGCCCAGACCCCCACGATCGTCATAGCTACCTGTAACGGCAAGCCGTTCGTGAGTCCTCGCAATGTTGCTGTCATTAGGTTATAGGTTGTAAGTATTGGACTTGGAATCGGGATCTTAGCCCCACCCCCATCAGCAGATCTATCAAAATTATTTAATTTATTTTATATAAGAAATAATTAACCTTCTCATAAGTTAGCCAGTATTTATCAATATGACTTGCTTTTTTGTCAACAATTGTTTTAATATCTTAACAAGACAGTAAAGTTTTGTAAACAAAACCTGACAAATATCTGTTTATCCCATATAGGGTCATAGTAATTATGTCTATTTCACTCAAGTCTGCTCAGTCAATCTTCTCCAACACCTTAATTGCTGATGCAATTCCTGCTGTTACAGCAGCCTTCGACCAACTCAGCGTCGAAGATCAACTAGCTTTACTCTGGTACGCTTACACCGAGATGGGTGTAACGATTACCCCTGCTGCGACAGGTTCCGCAAGCATGGCACTAGCACAACCATTGCTCGACCAAATCAAAGCAATGCAGCCTGACGCTCAGACGCAGGTAATGACCGACTTAGCAATGCACACAGATACTCCTCTGTGCCGAGCATATACTGCATTCCGGATGAATACCAAACTTGGGTTCTGGTATGAATTGGGACAAATGATGAAACAGGGATTGGTTGCACCAATTCCGCCTGCTTATGTAGCCTCTGCTGACGCAACTGCATTACTCGAAACCATCAAACAACTCGACGCAGGTCAACAAATTACCGTATTACGGAATACTGTAGTTAACATGGGTTATGACCCCGCACGCGGTCAAGACTACGACAAACGCGAAGCACCGTCAGTTACGCCTAAATCATTTGCAGATCGTTCTCGTGCAGCGATCGAAGGTGTGGACAACTACACTGTGTTAAGCTACATCGACAACATGAATGCCTTTGACTTTATCGCGGCATCAAACCTATTTGCAACAGAAGGCGCACTTCAGCCTCCGTTCCAAGCTCCTGTTGTTGGCCCTGCGGCGATTCTCACCTATATGCGTGAAGAATGTGTCGGCTTAAAAATGTTACCAGAACGCGGTCTCGTTGAGTCGATCGAAGACGGTTACACTCAAATCAAAGTTACCGGAAAAGTTCAAACGCCTTGGTTTGGAGCCAGCGTCGGGATGAACATCGCTTGGCGGTTCTTACTCGATCCTCAAGGACAAATCTTCTTCGTGGCGATCGATCTTTTGGCTTCGCCTAAAGAGTTACTGAATTTACGCCGTGGTTAATTCGATTTAATCATCATCAAATCAAATACCCATTGGGTTCAACAAACTTAATTGATTTGTCGAACTCACGGGTTTTTGTCGATCGTTTCAGAGCCTAGACTTTAGCTCGATCGATTTTCCATAGCCATACCATCACCGCCACCACCCCAACCTGAATCGCGAGATTGGGAATAGTTGCTTCCAAATCTCTCCCCGCCAGTAGCTTAAACAGGAATACTACGCCGCCAACGGCTCCAGAAATGGCACAACTGACGTATCCAAACTGCCGCAAGCCTCTAAATGGTGACTTTGCTTCAGCCTGGAGCCGAGTCCAAAGTTCGGGATCGATCGAATCAGGTTTTGATTTTGGTTTAAATTCTGCCATTTTGTACTCAAGTCAACTTATAATATGGTCTGGATATATTAATCCTGCCGATGTGGCTCAGTGGTAGAGTAGTTAACTCGTAATTAATTGGTCGTGGGTTCGATTCCCATCATCGGCTTAGTACTAGCAAGCTTTTCAGGCTCTTAAGCTGGTTTTTAGTATTACTATGTATTTAATCCACTTGGATTGCCAAACCCACTAAATCATCAATTTTTCGGAGACTAGCATCGCCAGCTAGATAACCAATTCCACGATGTAGATGTAACCGAAATTGTTGGGACAAAATTTCTGGATTTATTTCTAAGCCATCTTGATGACAGCGTTGTTTGAGTGCGATAATCGAGATATCTGATAAATCGCCCCCGAATACCTTCCACGTCATTTCGAGATTACTATCAGCAGGAATTGGGATGATCGAGGGGGGTGCGGTTTCCGCCAGCGAGCGAAAAAACGCCCACCGACACAGAATATTCCACTGTTCGATTTTAGTCGATCGTTTCAATTTTGTAAGCTGGTCTTTAGCTGTTTGTGACAGTTTAATACTATTAACGGGCGGCTCTAGCATAGTTGATAGTTGATAGTTGATAGTTGATAGTTGATAGCGTTACCCCTAAAGCCGATGTCTACAGTTCAACGGAAAGCAGAGCATATTCGGATCTGTTTGGAGTCAGATGTCCAGTTTAAGACGCAGGGGAGTGGATTTGACAGATATCAGTTTACTCACAGTTGTCTGCCAGAATTAGACTACCAGGACATCGATCTTACTACCAATTTACTCGGTAAACAGCTTGGTGCGCCGATTTTGATTTCCTCGATGACGGGGGGTACCCAACAGGCGAAGGAGATTAATTATCGCTTGGCTGAGGCGGCGCAAGAGTATAAACTGGCGATGGGCGTGGGTTCTCAGCGGGTGGCGATCGAGAAACCAGATGTAGCAGATACTTTTCAGGTGCGGAAAGTTGCACCAGATATCTTATTACTCGCAAATCTGGGAGCAGTACAGCTCAATTATCGTTATGGAATTGCCGAATGTTTGCGGGCGGTAGAATTGCTCGAAGCTGATGCCCTGATTTTACATCTCAATCCCCTTCAGGAGTGCATCCAACCCCACGGCGATACCAATTTTAAAGGATTACTCGATCGCATCGCTACCGTCTGTCAGCAGCTCCCTGTGCCCGTGATTGTCAAAGAGGTGGGGAATGGGATTTCGGCAAGTATGGCGCAACAATTAATCGCGGCGGGGGTAAGTGGAATTGATGTCGCTGGAGCGGGGGGTACTTCCTGGGCGAAGGTAGAAAGCGAACGCGCTCAAACAGCTCTACAACGGAGACTAGGCGAAACTTTTGCTGATTGGGGGATTCCGACGACTGAATGTATCACCACGATTCGCCAGATCTCGCCGACGCTATCGTTGATTGCTTCTGGGGGCGTGCGCAATGGCTTGGATATCGCTAAATCGATCGCGTTAGGTGCAGATGTGGCGGGTTTAGCGTTACCATTTCTGCAAGCGGCGGATAGCTCGACAGCCGCTGTTACTGAATTAGTCCAAATTTTAATGGCTGAAATCCAGACGGTACTGTTTTGTACGGGGAATAGCGATTTAGCTGCGTTAAAACAATCTAATTGTCTTCATTAGCTGCGTTTTGAGATGGTGTTACCCCCCCAACCCCCCCTTATAAAGGGGGGGCTTTACGCCCTCCCCAAGGGGAGGGTTTTTCCGGCTTCATCCCCTTTATAAGGGGAGGGCTGGGGTGGGGTAAAAATCTCCGCATCATCTCTCTCAAAAAGTACGATCGAGAGCACGATTTGGGAATAATCAATACTATAACCTGAATATTTCTAGTTGCTTTTTAAAAGCCATCGAGATCGCACTATAGAATATTTCTAACTGATTCGCATCTTCACACACTCCCACACTTATATGCGTCAATTCCTCAAACAAGCTCTGGCTAGTACCGTAGGTAGCCTCCTCAGCTTGACATTATTCTCGGCAATCTCGCTCACCTTATTTACTGCGATTATCGGTGCGGTGATTCACAATGTCAGTACTACTGATGAGGCAGTTAAAGTACCTGAGAAATCAATTTTGACGATCGATCTATCCCAATCAATCGTCGATCTCGATCCTGGTAAAACTTTGCAGGAAGTATTTGCTGGTGAGGCGACTCATGTAACTGAATTAAAGTCTATTCTAAATGCGATCGATACAGCCGCAAAAGACAAACGCATCTTAGCAATCTATTTAGATGGGGGCGGTGGTAAGCAAGTTAATAGTAGTGGTTTTGCGACACTAAAAGAAGTGCGAACAGCCTTAGAGCGATTTCGAGCAAGTGGCAAAAAGATTATTGCTTACAATATTGATATGGATAAACGCGACTATTATCTATCATCAGTTGCTAATCAGATTTATATTAATCCGATGGGTTCGATCGATATCAATGGCTTTCGCTCTGAGACAATGTTTTTTAAGAATGCTTTTGATAAATATGGTGTTGGCGTAGAAGTAGTTCGGGTTGGTAAGTATAAATCCTTTGGTGAAACTTGGTCTTTAGATAAGTTTAGCCCTTCAGCTCGTCAGGAGACTCAACAGTTATTAAATAACTTATGGGGAGACTTTAAAACATCAATTGGCACTAGTCGTCAATTAACACCCGATGCCATCCAAAAAATTGCTGACGAACGCGGCTTATTAACGGCGACGCAATCGATAAATAATAAATTAGTCGATCGAACTGCTTACTCTGATGAAGTGTTAACAGAACTTCAAAAAATCAGCGGTGCAGATGAAGAAGATCATACTTCCTATCGCAAAATTAGTATCGATGACTATGCCGAAGTAGCTAATCAAACACTCAAAACTTCCAGCCGCAAAATTGCTACTATCTATGCTCAAGGAAATATCGTTAATGGTGAAGGTGGTAATGGACAAATTGGTGGTGATAGTTTAGCTCGTCAACTGCGCGAACTACGATTAGACAAGGATATTAAAGCCGTCGTATTAAGAGTCAATAGCCCTGGTGGTAGTGCCTTAGCTTCTGATATTATTCAGCGGGAAGTTCGACTTTTACAAAAAGAGAAACCCGTCGTAGTTTCAATGGGTGATGTGGCTGCATCGGGTGGATATTGGATCTCGACTTACTCCAATAAAATCTTTGCCGAATCGAATACAATCACCGGATCTATCGGTGTGATTGGAATTAATTTTAACTATCAGAAATTAGCTAACAATAATGGTATTACCTGGGATGTAGTTAAGACATCAAAATTAGCAGATAGCACCACCATCGCCCGCCCACGCACTCCCCAAGAATTAGCTATTTCTCAACAGATGGTTAATGATATTTACGATGACTTCCTGAATAAAGTATCAGAATCTCGCAAGTTACCAAAAAATAAAGTTGCTGAAATTGCTCAAGGACGAGTGTGGTCTGGTGTTGATGCCAAAAAGATTGGATTAGTCGATGATATCGGTGGACTTAATGATGCGATCGCATATGCTGCTGATGTTGCTAAACTAGGCAATGATTGGGAACTAGAAGAGTATCCAGTGGTTGAAGGTTGGGAAGAGAAGTTACTAAAGAAATTCGCAGGTAAAAAGGAGATGTTATCGTTACAAAGTCAAGATCCGCTGACGAATGAATTACTCAAAGTCAAAGCTGAATTAGGTATTCTCAAAACATTCAACGATCCTCATGGCGTATATGTGCGCTTACCATTTAATTTCAAATTAGATTAACGTGAGTTCGGGTTAAGCAGAACAGATCAAATTGTGCTGCATAGTGATTCCTGGCTTCTTGGGTTGATGGCAATAAGCAATTAACCCACAGAGAATGTTAACAAAACAGTTAACAGGAGAGCGATGCCGAGAATGCTCAATTTGAGAAATATTCTTCAACTGGTCAATAACGGTCTCAACGACAGCACGTTTGCGTAGCAACAATCTATCGCCCAGAGACATCAAACGTTGTTTCATATTGCGTTTAAGCTTGGTAACAACCTGGACACCGACGCTATCCATCAATTCCTCAAACATTTTTTGGGAGATGTAACCCTTGTCAGCAAAAACTTTACCAAACAGATGTTGTAGCAAGTCAGGAACAGGTTTTCGGTCATCCACATTCCCGGGCGTAACCTGAAAGTTGAGTAACTCGCCTTGATCATTGATGACCAGATGCAATTTCAGACCAAAGAACCAATCTACCGAAGTCTTCCCACGGGCAGCGATATCTTTAAACACTTTATGTTGATTGATCCGGCGATTATGACAAACTTTCAAGATTTCACTCAAGCATAGGCTGCGCTTGCGTTTTCGCACTT
>JANYDE010000024.1 GCA_025359915.1 Chamaesiphon sp. 336R_metabinner_41
CTGCCATGCCTCTGTCGGAAGCTGTTCAGCTTTTAGTCGATCGTCAAATCAGCGGCTTACCAGTAGTTAATGATACCGGAAAATTAGTAGGTGTACTCTCTGAATCCGATCTGATGTGGCGAGAAAAAGGCCTTGATGAACCACCATATATGATATTTTTGGGTGGTGTAATTTTCTTTCAAAATCCAGCAACATACGATCGAAATTTACACAAAACTTTAGGACAAACAGTCGGGGAAGTAATGACTCCTCATGTTGTTTCAATTGATGCTGATACCACGCTCCCAGAAGCAGCCAGAATCATGCATGATAAAAAAATTCACCGTTTACCAGTGGTAGATAAAAATCACCACCCGATCGGGATTATTACCCAAAGTGACATAGTTCGAGCGATCGCGGCTGTGTAAACTTAGCTAAGATCTACACGCGAAATCCTCAATTTCTGTAAGAAGTCGGGGATTTTGACTTGACAATTCTAGCTTCTTACTTACATCTTGCACCAGTATGAAGGTATTAGTAATTAGCGTAGATCTTAGGGTACCCACGGGTTGCCGCAGCAATAGTATCTATTTACTTTTGTCATTGTTTCTTGGTAGATCGTGTTTTGGGAATCAGCAAGATTGCTAAACTACATTTTTGTAGCGATGATAGTAAAACCTAAACGTGGTAATTCGATCTCTGGAATACAATCACCATTAACTACACATTTCTGATATATTTCTGGTGTGTTTACTACCTTGACAGAAATTCTATAACCCTGAAGATCTAGGCTTCCTTGTCCTGTCATCATGGATACAATTTGCTCCGTAGAAAGCTGCGTTCCTGTTTGAGAAGCAAAAGTTCCCATAAAAGTTAGTTCAGTTCTTAATCTTTCTTCAAGATGTAAAATTCTTGACATTTAGTCTACTGGTGACGATCAATCATTGGTGTGCAGCAGAACCCCGACTTCTCCGAGAAGTCGGGGTTCTAGATTAGTAGCCTACGGTCGGTAATCGCGTATACTGACCAGAGCAACAGTAGTGGAATATGTCTCAATTTCCCCACGACGAATTCGCCAAAAATTTATTTGAATTACTCCTCACGCCTTTTGGTGGTGTAGAGATCGAACGCGGCGTGCAGCCAGAAGCCAAAGCCGTAGATATTTATTTTCAGCCTTCTAAACCTCTTCCCCGCGACCACAATCTCGGTCTGCTCGCCCGCTGCATCACTCAACCCGCCATCTTTGAACCTTTTCGCAATCCGGTGGGTGTAGCAGAGATCCAGATGTGTATCGCTAAGTTGTTTGAGATTCAACAAGAATTAACCAGAGAACGGAAACGACTCAAACAGCCAGATGTTGCTGAAGTTAAACCGCACTTATGGATTCTCACGCCGACATTAGCAGCCGCGACTTTAGCCGGATTTGGGGCGGTAAATCAGTTAGAAACTTGGGGACAGGGCGTATATTTATTACCCGCTCATTTCCAGACAGGAATTATCGTCATTCATCAGTTACCGCGCACGCCTGAGACGTTGTGGTTTCGGTTGATGGGGAAGGGAACGGTACAGGAAAATGCGATTAGTGAAGTCGCCGATTTACCAGCAAATAGTCCTTACAAAGGTAATGCCTTAGATTTATTTTTATCGCTTAAACTAGAACTAGAGTCGAAACAAAGTATCGAGCCAGAGGAGCGAAATTTAGTAATGAGACTATCTGCACTGTATATTGAGAAGATTCAAGAGGCTCAACAAGTTGGTGAGACTAGAGGTCGCCAGGAGGGGCGTACAGAAGAGGGACAGGCTTTAATTCTGCGGCAATTGACTAGACGATTGGGAAATGTATCGATCGAGGCGGAAATCTAGGTTAAGGCTTTATCACTGGCGCGATTGGAGGAGTTGGGCGAGGCTTTGTTGGATTTCACCCAGATGGGGGATTTGTTGGCTTGGTTGGATGAGACTCTGAATGGTTAGTAAAAGCGCAGATCTGAGGGTACCCACAAGCGGCGTTTTTATTTAGGGGTTCCCCCTGAATAAAAAAACGACAAGACAGGGGCACCCCTACAGCTTAATTGTGTGGCAGGGTGGATTAATTGTTGGCAAATAAAAATTATGTAGATCCTCGAAATTCAGGGTAGGGGCAATTCATGAATTGCCCCTACCCTGAATTTCTAGCCAGTTGGCAACGAAGAACTAAGGTTTCCGAAGAAAATTTATGCTAATTCAGGTACGAATTATTTCAACGATCTTATCGATCGCTTCCAATAATTTGGCGGGAGTAATCGATCCCACTTTGTAAGCAATAATAGTTTGAGATGCCGTAAATATTCGGTTGGGTCTAATATTACTAGGTTGGTTTAAGCCGCCGATACTGAAATCCTCGTCTGAAATTGGGACTGCATATCGATCGGATATAGTCTGACTAGTAATTTGACAGAGAATCAGATCTTCACCTTGTAACTCGGCAACCACCAATGCTGGGCGGCGTTTTGTCTGTGTTAAGTCCGAAAATGGAAAAGGAACAACGACAACATCACCTGCTACAAATTTTGCCATGCTGCATCCTCTTCAGGTTTGAGCCAGTCATTCTTGAGCACCAACTCACTGAGTAGTAGAGTTTCAGGAATTTCTCGTTGGTGTTTGACTTTAAGGTATTGCAAATACTCCAACACCTCAGACAGGATCGGATCGGATGTGTTTTCGGTTTCTCTCAGAATTTGCTCTCGAATACTCATAAGGACAATTCAAGCTATCATCGATCGAATTAATTTGAATATCTTATCATTTACTGACAGTGGTGGGGTGCCAGGGGTGCCAGATCCCCGACTTCTCGGAGAAGTCGGGGATCTGAGGAGATCTTGGGGGATACTAAGGTTAAGGTGAATAGCTTAGATACCAATCCGATGCCACGAAGATCGATACCCCTGCAAGTTGGGAACTTTTATCATATTTACAATCGGGGAAATAATCGTCAGTTAATTTTCTTTGAACGTGATAACTATATTTATTTCCTTCAATTAGTCAGAAGATATCTAATCGCTAATTCTGTCGATATTGTTGCTTATTGTTTGATGCCAAATCATTATCATTTTTTGGTGTATCTGAGAGATGAAACTCTATCTGATGCGATGAAATTGCTCTCGCTGGCATACACAAAGGCAATTAATAAGCGGTTCAATCGTTCTGGCGTATTATTTCAGGGGCGGTTTCAAAGTATTCACGTCACGGAAACTGATTATCTAATTCATCTCTCTCGCTATATTCACCTCAATCCAGTCAAAGCAAATCTCGTTCAGCAACCGGAAGAATGGGAGTTTTCTAGTTACTCGGAATATGCCGGATTGCGATCGGGTACGTTACCGAAAACTGAGTATGTCAAGATGCAGATGCAGGATGAATCAGTTTACCAACAATTTCTAGTAGACCATAATCTACCTAATAGTAATGGTTTCAAAAGATTGCTGTTAGATGATTAGCTTGCACAAACAGATCCCCAGGGTGAACGCACCAAAATGAGGTTTGTTTCGATCGATAAAAACTAGAACAGCTAATTTAGCAGTATTTATCAACCAATTACAATCACTACAATATCAACTGAAACAAAAATCAAATATGAGAGCGTATTAATTTGATT
>JANYDE010000028.1 GCA_025359915.1 Chamaesiphon sp. 336R_metabinner_41
ACACTTTTTTTGTGATATTTGAGTTTGGATGATTAATAAAAATTATAACTGATGCCGATCGGCTCCTAATTGCTGATGGATTCAATTCGATCGATCGAATTGAATGCCATTTTATTGACTTATTCAGCAAGCCCTAATTAATAATTATTCAATTTGGGTTGCTAGGCAGCTAGACTCTATACACCGCAAAGCTGATCAATCAGAGACATAAAAAATGCCTGTAACATCACGAAAGAGTTACAGGCATTTAATTATTAATTATCAATTATTAATTAATTTAACTATCCATTATTCGATAATATTCCTTGGCTGCTTCCGCATAGCCCCAGGCGACACCTTCAGGATCGCGGTTTCGCGTCCAATCAGTAAACCCTGGTTCGCTGCGTCGCTTATAGATCGTACTAGAATGAACATCCAGCCGTTTTGCTAGTTCGGATTGGATAATCGTCACCATTGGAGCTGGGGGAGCTGCTGTGACTGCTGGGATTTCTGGAAGTTCTGTGATGTGTTCTACTTCTGCGCTTACTGGTGTTGTCGGCGGAGCTGCTTCATCAAATAACTGACGCAGATTGCTCAACTCAGAGACATTTGCGTCAGTTCCCACCACTGGTAATGGTGCTGGCGGTGCAATCGGCTCGACGATCGCCGAAATACTTGATGTCGCTACTTCGACAACCGAAATAGTAACTACAGGGGGAGTGGATACTTGAGGAATAATGTCAGTTGAAATTGGAGTGGATGGCAATGCTGCGACTGGAGTTGCCGCCGATGCTAGCGCAGATGCATCACTCTCACTGTCGTCAAAAATGCTGCCTAGAGTACTTACGGAGACAAAATAGTAGATCTGTCCTCGATCGGGATGTTGGCGGCTGCCAGTGCCAAATTCACCAGCTCTAGTAGCTAAATATTTCTGGGATACTTTGCCAGAAATATTCGCTCTCAGGGAAAGATCGATCGGGCTAATTTCGCCGCGATTTTGAATGACTAATTGTTGAAAAAACGGATCGATCGATCGAGCAGTTTTCGTCCATTCGTAGTTTTGCCAGATATTTCCACCAGCGATGAGCAACGTTGTGCCCAATATAAATGGCCACGCCACAAACAGCGCAGACATCGCCAGTGCTGCTGGGAGGAGAACCAGCAGACAGCCTGTGGCACTTTTCGTATTTATAGCTCTTTCAGGCATTTGCCCTATGGTTTTTTAACTTAACGCTAAGTTATTTTAGTCGATCGTACCGCTATTTTTTTATTCTTAGTGGATGACACTGCCAAGATTGTCAATAGTCTCGAAGTTGTTAAAATCCTTCCCACTCAAAGATCGTTGTGCGGGAAGGGCATAGATTACTAGTTTCGGGTAGATATATTGGACTTATTTGTAATTAACAATTCCAGCAAAATCAGTCGCAGCCAGACTCGCACCACCAACCAATACGCCATCAATGTGAGGTTGTGCCATGATTTCGGCAATATTGCTGGGTTTGACCGAACCACCATACTGAATTGTGACATCAGGATTAGTCAATTGAGCGCGAATTACGCCAATTACTCGATTTGCTTCCGCAGATTCACAAGTTTCACCAGTGCCAATTGCCCAGATTGGTTCGTAAGCAATTACCAATTTAGCCTGAGATACGCCAATCAAACCATTATTCAACTGATTAATAATTACCTTTTCCGCGATCCCGGCATCCCGCTGTTGTTTCGTTTCGCCCACACACAGGATCGGAATCAAGCCACTAGCTTGAGCCGCTTTGAGCCGCATATTCACTGTCTCATCAGTTTCCCCAAAATATTGACGACGTTCGCTATGTCCGACAATCACGTATCTAACGCCGACTTCTGTCAACATGCTCGCCGAGATTTCGCCTGTGTAAGCTCCACATTCTTCCCAGTGAACATTTTGGGCACCTAACCGAATCCGATTACCATGAAGACTTTTGCTGACGGTTGTTAAGTCTGTAAATGGTACGCACAAAACCACCTCGCGATCTTCAGGCGCATCATCGATTTGAGAGCTAAACTCCATCAAAAACTCAGTGGCTTCGCCTTGAGTTTTGTACATTTTCCAATTGCCAGCAATAATAACTTTACGCATCATCTCAAATTAGGCTACTCTACCAGGTTCAATCTCTATATTCCCATGAATTGGGACGAGGGGACGAGGTGACGGGGTGACGGGGTGACAGGGTGACGGGGTGACGAGGTGGCGGATTGAATAATTTTCGCCAAGTCTCCCACTCACCAAAGCTCACCGCGCACTTCGCCACCACAAAAAAAATGCGATCAAAATAGAAGGCAAGAATACCGCAGTGAGCGCGATCGAGGTAGTTGGTACTGGTGTTAGATTTTTACCAAAGTAGTTAATCGCGATCGAGATGGCGACAGATGGTAATAACATTTTGACTAATAGGCTGATTTCGACTGACACTAAGATTAATCTTTAACTCCCGAATTTATGATGCAATTTAGCGAACTGATCGCGAAACTAGGATCTGCCGTTAGAGCTAGTAGTCTAGGGACAGATAGCCAGCTCGATCCAATTTTAACTGGCTTGGCACCGATCGAGTCAGCGACATCGGGGACGATTAGCTATATCGAAGGTGATAAGTTTGCCAAGTTTGTCAGCAGTACTGGGGCGAGTGCTTTAATTTTACCGATGAATGAGACGATGCAAGCGGCGGCGATCGAGCGGGGGATTCCCTGGATTGCGGCGCAGGAACCGCGATTATTGTTTGCGCAAGTTATTAAAGTATTTTATCAACCATTCCGGCTGCCCGTTGGCATTCATCCCAGCGCGATCGTTGAATCAGGTGTCGAGCTAGGCGATGATGTATCGATCGGTGCTCATGTCGTGATTCAACCTGGGGTCAAAATTGGCAATGGGGTGACGATTCATCCCAATGTGGTGATTTATCCCGATGTCGAAATTGGCGATCGCACGATCCTTCATGCAAATTGTACCATTCACGAACGGGTGAGGATCGGCAATGGTTGCGTCATCCACAGTGGCGCAGCAATCGGCTCAGAGGGCTTTGGATTTGTCCCGACTGCTTCAGGTTGGTTTAAGATGGAACAGGCAGGTTATACAGTCTTAGAGAATGGTGTAGAGATCGGTTGTAATAGTAGCGTCGATCGACCTGCTGTTGGCGAAACTCGAATTGGACGGGATACTAAGCTAGATAACTTAGTCCATGTCGGACATGGTTGTTCGATCGGATCTAATTGCGCTCTGGCAGCTCAAGTGGGGTTAGCTGGCGGCGTGAAAGTTGGCAATGGCGTACTCCTTGCTGGACAGGTGGGAGTCGCCAATCAAGTGACCATCGGCGATCGAGCAATTGCTTCATCAAAAACAGGTATCCATCGGAATGTCGAACCAGGTGAAGTAGTTTCGGGCTATCCAGCCATTTCCCACAAAATGTGGCTCAAAACTTCGGCGATCGTCAGCCGACTACCGGAAATGTATCAATTCTTTAAAAACAGTAACAGGAACTCTCTCTAAAAGTACGCAATGAATCCAGTATTCGGATTGGACTCACTGACAAACGAGCATCAAAACCGATATAGTTTACGATTTTTCATGGATGCAATTTCTTGATGAAGCGTGGTAAGCTACGTCTGTGCTCCGATCGATCAACAAATAGAGGTAGTATTTATCTAGCTTTTGTCGATTACTAGCCATTAATTGCCTATATCTACCACCGTGTAACAAAAATACACACAAATATTGATTGATTCAGTTGTTTAAAACCTTCAAATCGATTTAAGAGTTAAAGTTTCTTTAACTTAGATTTATGCTTGTAAGCACAATTCGTATAATCAGGATGTTTTACAATAGCGTGTCTCATCAGTGACGATTGTGTGGAGCGATCATTGTGAAACAGGCGATCCTCGCCTTTGTCGTTGGCGCAGTCTATCGGAGATAATCGGCAGACTCTCACAGTGTACTAAGCTCTAAGGTCATCCAAATCGACTATAAATAGCTACCGATCGATCGTCAAACAGGAAAATTGGTTCTTACAAGTCTAATATTCCCAGCTTTGAGTAAAAATAGCACAGTCGGATAAATTATTTTCTACCTCACACTTAATCCGTTCTAGCATTCATAATTTACATCACAAAAATATGAACGAAACTTGGCAACTTATCAGTGCATTTGGCACTAATCAGCTAGCTCAAGCTGCACCAGCAGTTCCAGTCGCCCCAGTCGTCCCAAATTTTTCAACATCTGGTGTTGAAAATTTTGTCAAACAAACTAGTGGCACCGTCGGAGCCTTCTTACCAAGTTTGATCGGTGCCGTAGGTATCTTATTTATCGGTTGGATTCTGGCATTTATCCTGTCGTCAATCGTCCTCAAGCTACTTAAGCGTACCAATCTAGATAACAAATTAGGTGATGTTATCACTGGTGGGTCTTCTAGATCGGCATCAACACTTAATACCGAAAAAATCGGCGCAGACATCACCTTCTGGCTCGTGTTTCTGTTTGCACTCTCCAGTGCACTGAGTGCTCTCCACTTAGATGGTGCCGCACAACCACTTACAAATGTTCTGAGTCAAATCACAGCATTTGTACCCAAATTAATTTCAGCAGCGGCGTTGGGTGCGATTGCTTGGTTAATTGCCACAGTAATTAGAACTATCGTCACTCGCACCGCAGGCACCATTATGCCTGCGATGTCTCGCAGAATGGCTGTCGGCGAGAATCAAGTGCTCCCAAGTGAAACATTAGGCAACGCGCTCTACTGGTTCGTCTTCTTATTCTTCCTACCTGCAATCCTCGGAGTTTTAGAACTTCAAGGACCATTGGCACCTGTCCAAAATCTGTTAAATGAGATTCTGAGCGCACTGCCAAATATCTTTAAAGCAGTAATGATCGGGGTTGTCGGTTGGTTTGTCGCTCGCATCGTCCGCGAATTGGTCACTAACTTACTAGCTGCGGCTGGAACTGAGAAATTAGCGACTAAAATTGGCTTGAATAGAGCAGCTCCAGGTCAATCCCTCTCCGGCTTGTTAGGCACCATTGTCTACTTGATGGTATTGATTCCCACTGCGGTAGCGGCACTAGATGCACTCCAAATCCCCGCGATTTCCAGACCTGCAACTTCAATGCTTCAACAAGTATTGACTGCAATCCCTCAAATTCTGACCGCAGCAGCTATTCTAGCTCTTGCTTATGTCGTCAGTCAGTTTATTGGTGAATTAGTTACCAATTTACTCAATGGCTTGGGATTCAACAATATCTTCAGAGCGTTGGGATTAAACACCCTACACAACTCTACTACTGCTGCTCCTACCAACCCTGTCACCCCTGCTTCTACTACTCGCAGCGCAATCGCTCCGATTAGTAAAAAGCAGACTCCTTCGGAAGTTGCTGGATTGGTTGCTCAGATTGGTGTGATGCTGGTTGCCGCAGTAGCTGCTACTGGTGTATTAGGCATACCATCCCTGACGATATTGGTTAATCAATTGCTACTAATCTCTGGACAAGTTTTGTCTGGTATTGTAGTTTTTGCGATCGGTTTATACCTCGCCAATCTCGCTCAGAATGTAGTTGCTAGCTCCGGTACTCACCAATCCCAAGTCCTCGGACAAATCGCTCGGTTAGCAATTATCGTTTTTGTTGGTGCAATGGCACTACAACAGATGGGTATTGCTGCTAGCATTGTTAACTTAGCTTTTGGTCTATTACTTGGCGCAATTGCAGTTGCAATGGCGATTTCCTTCGGTTTGGGCGGTCGCGATGTCGCTTCCGAACAGCTCCGCGATTGGATGACTGGATTCCGCGACAAACGGTAATCACAGCTTTTCTAATTTGATTTGAAAAAGTCAGAAACTAGCAATTGATGCTGGTTTCTGACTTTTTGTTTGAGCTACCAATTTTTACTATCCCCTGTCCCCTAATCCCTAACCCCAGCCAGTTGAGCTAAAATATCCGTAAGTTTTAATTTTTTAGCAGAGACAGTGGAAATCAATACGATTAATTGCAGTGAAGTTTGTATAAATGGTTGTGTTCGACCAGATCGATGTGAAAATAAATCTCATATTGAGTCAGCCTCAAAATTTATTAATGAAACCTCTTTAGACAAAATGCACGAAATCGCTGAAGAAGCTCGGCGTAAAAAAATGTCGGCACCACCAGTGTGGGTGATTCCTGAATGGAATGATTAATTCTCTCCCATCTCCCATCTCCCATCTCCCATCTCCCATCTCCCATCTCCCATCTCCCATCTCCCATCTCCCATCTCCCATCTCCCATCTCCCATCTCCCATCTCCCATCTCCCATCTCCCATCTCCCATCTTCATTAAATTATGAACTTAGTCTCACTTCAGAATCAATTAGATAACATCTCCTTTGGCATCTTGCTGTTGACGATGTTGATTTATTGGGTAGGAGCAGCCTTCCCGAAAATCCCATTTTTGCCAAACCTGGGAACGACAGGAATGGCCATCGCCAATCTCTGTATGGCAACTTTATTAGGTGCGAGATGGATTGAAGCTGGTTATTTCCCGTTGAGCAACTTATATGAGTCGCTGTTCTTCCTGGCATGGGGTGTCACCGCCATGCACCTATTTGCCGAATCCATCAGTCGGAGTGCCTTGGTGGGCGTTGTAACGGCTCCTGTGGCGATGTTAATCACTGCCTTTGCCGCACTAAAATTACCTGGTGATATGCAAGCATCGGCTCCGCTGGTACCCGCGTTGAAATCCAATTGGTTGATGATGCACGTCAGCGTGATGATGTTGTCATATGCCACTTTGTTAGTTGGATCTGTCCTAGCGATTGCCTTCTTATTTGTTACACGCGGACAAGAGATCGAGCTACGTGGTAGCTCTTTTGGTGGTAACGGTTATCGGTTGACGAGCAGTCTGGCTACTCAAAATGTTGTCACAGCAATTTCGACGGAGCCACTGTCGAATGTGACAACAAATCTAGGCAACACCGCAGTCTTAGAATTGCCCACAATGGCGGCGGCTTTATCTCCACAGCGGCTGGGATTGGCAGATACATTGGATAATATTAGTTACCGAATTATTGGGTTAGGCTTTCCGTTACTAACAATTGGGATTATTGCAGGTGGAGTCTGGGCAAATGAAGCTTGGGGTTCTTACTGGAGCTGGGATCCCAAGGAAACTTGGGCATTCATTTTATGGTTGGTGTTCGCGGCTTATCTGCACTCACGGATTACCAAAGGTTGGCAAGGGCGGAAACCAGCTATTCTCGCGGCACTGGGTTTTGTGGTTGTCTGGGTTTGTTACTTGGGTGTCAACCTCCTGGGTAAAGGATTACATAGCTATGGCTGGTTCTTGTAAGTAGATGGGTATAATTAAGTTAAGTAATCAGTATTAGAGCTTAGGAGTGAGGGGGAGATCCGAACTGAGGATTTATACCCCCAACAGGGCAACTATCACACTCGATCTTTTTACGAATATTTAATAGAATCATTGGAGGGTATCATGAGCGATCGCTTTGAGTCATTGGAAGGTGGTGAAGTTGTTTCGATTCATAACGAAACAGAGGTGTTAAGCGGACATAAAACTTTTAAATCTGGCGATTTAAATGATGCCATTAAAAGTTATGTCGCAAATGCGATCCCTGGTTGGAGTGAAGAAAAAAATGACTGGTTTACTGAGCGCGGCATCGATTGTGAGGCACTAAGATTTGGCTCTAAGGGGTGGCAAAAAGGTCGGATTAGGTTATCCCTGGAATTTTGTCCTGATGAGCCAGGTTTGACTGCGCTGAGTGCTAGTAGTAGCAGCGTCCCAGCTAGCGAAAATTTGTCCCAAACACCCATTGAGAGTCCATTGACACTTTCTAGTCATCCCGCGAGTGCTGTACTTGAACAGGAAGAAGATCGTGTAATGAGTCATCCCGCGAGTGCTGTACTTGAACAGGAAGAAGATCGTGTGATGTTGGAAACCGTGATGCCAACCCCCGTTGCGACTAGCGAAGTGGCTATCCCTGTAGCGGGAATTGTGGCAACTAGTGCAGTCGCGGCTGCTGTGACAATGACTATACCCAATCTGCAACCAGTCAGTGTCCTTCAGGCAATTCCACATCATACTGATACCGTCTTAGAACCAGAACACCACGATTCGAGTTCTCCTCATAGTGGGGGTTTGGATGAAATTGCATTTGACTTTGATCTGGCAAATAATGATCTAGGACGCATGATTCCGAATGGGATTATGGAATTAGATGTCGCTGATGGTTTAGATTTTTCCGAACACGATTTGCTCAGTTTTGAAGCCAATGGGATGTCGGCGGCTGCCGAAGGTTTCGGTAGTTTTCAGGATCTCGAACGACCAGAAAATTCGGGGATGTTAATCGATGAAGTTTGGAATGAAATGGATCGAGGAAATTGGCCAAAAATTAGTTAAGAGTTTTGGCGGAGCCTCTGCCAGAGGAGCATAGAGATCGCACTCGATTAACAATTCGCTACAAACTTGCATCTACTTGCGATCGCTATTTTTTGTGTAATGCTTGATATTTTATGGATGTTATTCAATTAACAGGTATTCGTTGTTACGGTTACACGGGCTATTTACCAGAGGAACGATTTTTGGGACAGTGGTTTGAAGTTGATCTCCGCATGGAAGTCGATCTCACGGCTGCTGGTCAGAGCGATCGAATTGAGGATACACTCGATTATCGGAGTGTGATCGCGGCTGTCAAGGAAATTATTTCCACCGCTAAGTTCGATCTTGTCGAAAAATTGGCTGAAACCATTATTACTACTGTACTTGGATTCGACCAGGTTCAACAGGTGGAGCTAAAATTACACAAGCCTGCTGCTCCAATTCCTGATTTTGGTGGCAAGATTACGATCGAATTAACTAGGCGTAAGTAAGCTTTGGGATTTTGGCTCTAGCGGTAAGAAACATCAGGCTCCTCCATTTTCCTAGCCCCCTTTACTTAACTTTAAATAATGATCGGGATTCCGCTCGATCGATTTTGCCAAGATTCAGGTAGGCTAGAGATGAGAATTGTAATTCTTTAGTCGTGACTGGGGGAGATATCTATGGCTGTGCAATTGCAACGTCCGCTTTTGATTGGTGGACTTGGGCTGACACTGGGTTTGTGGGGTTTGGATAGTGTTTCTCACAGCCTCTCTGGTGTGGGAGATTTGTTCACGCTGGGCGCGATTGCCGCTGGGGGTGGTTATTGGTGGTACAGTCAACGCAATAGTCAAAAGCAAGTTCCCATCGGTAACGTAAATATCGATCGATCGACGCTCGATCGATCACTGAGTCAAGTAGAATTAGTAGTCAAGCAACTGACAGTTGAAAGTCCAAATTCGCCACAGATTGAGCAATTACGACAACAGCTAACTCAAGTTCAGACTAATTCAACCAGACTCGATCGACAAATTGCCATTACTGGTGGACAAAGAGTTGGTAAAAGCAGTTTGATGAAGCTACTGACTACCGAGCCAGTACCCTCAGCCGCACCGCTCAAATATATCAAAACACCAGCTTTATTCACTAGCGGTGCTGAGAGTAATTCTGCCGAGTTGACAGCCAGAAAACTCGCACTAAACGCCGATTTAGTCTTATTCCTAACCAGCGGCGATCTAACTGCAACTGAATACAAATATATATCAGAGCTTCACCAAGCTCATCAGCGAGTATTATTATTACTCAATCAAGCAGATCGTTTATTACCCGACGAACGCAACCTGATCCTCCAAAAACTTCAATCGACAGTTGCAGGTACTCTCGCAGCGTCAGACGTTGTTGCGACTAGCACTGCACCCGCACCTGTAAAAGTCCGCAAGATTCAAACCGATGGCAGCAGTATCGAAACGCTGGAAACTTCACCAGTAGACATCGCCAGTCTCAACAAACAACTGACGAATATCCTCGCCACCGAAGGGGATAAAATATTGTGGGCGACGACTTATCGCCAAGTAGCCGGAGTCCAAACTGCTGCTAAAATAGCCCTGAATAACGTCAGACGCGATCGAGCATTACCGCTAATCGAACAAAATCAGTGGATTGTAGCTGCGGCGGCTTTTGCGAATCCGCTCCCCGCGCTAGATTTAGTTGCTACTGCTGCGGTGAATGCGCAAATGGTGATCGATTTAGGTGCCATCTATCAACAAAAATTCTCCTTCGAGCAGGCTCAAGCCGCCGCTGGTGCGATGGGTAGTGTGATGTTGAAATTAGGCTTAGTCGAACTCTGCACCCAAACAGTTGCGGGATTGCTGAAAACTAATGCAATTACCTTTGTCGCTGGCGGATTGGTACAAGGTTTAAGTGCTGCTTATCTCACTCGCATCGCTGGTTTAACCCTTGTTGAATATCTCGAAGCTCAAGATCTCGTCGCACCAGAACCCACCCGCGCCTGGAATCTCGATCTGTTGGGAACTACCCTACAAACGGTCTTCCAAGCCAACCAAAGAGTTGCTTATATGCAAACTGTCGTTAAGCAAGGAATCGAACGCTTGTTGCCTGATGGAGCTACCGCTGAGGCAATTTAACGATCAATCGTTTGACTAGTGCAATGCAGATCCCCGACTTCTTTGAAGAAGTCGGGGATCTTGTAGTAATGTTCGATCGAATCGCTAGAAATTGAGCGAATATTAGTAGAATGATATTTTTGTTGGTGCGATCGTGACTAATTTTCGACAAGCGGCTATGGCGGGTGAATTCCTAATTACGGCAGAAGTTGCCCCCCCGAAAGGTGGAAACGCCGCCCACATGGTAGAAATGGCGAGCTGTCTCAAAGGGCGGGTTCATGCTGTAAATATCACCGATGGGAGTCGAGCGGTGATGCGGATGTCGCCACTGGTATCGTCGGTAATCCTGATGCAGCATGGGATCGAGCCAGTTTGTCAGTTTGCTTGTCGCGATCGTAATCGGATTGGGCTTCAAGGTGACTTATTAGGTGCCCATGCTTTAGGTATCCACAATATTCTCGCCCTCACTGGCGACCCAATTAAAGCAGGTGATTATCCCACTGCTAAGGCAGTATTTGACTTAGAAGCTGTCAGACTGTTGAAAATCATCACCAATCTCAATCAGGGGCTAGATGGCAACGATAAGCCCCTGCCTGATGGGGCAGTTGACCTGTTTGCAGGTGCAGCAGTAGATCCGCAGTCCAAAAGTTGGTCGGGGTTACAGAGTAGATTCGACAAAAAAGTCAATGCAGGTGCCCAATTTTTCCAGAGTCAGTTGATTTCTGATTTTGATGTCCTAGAGAAATTTATGGACAAGATTGCCAGTAATTATCACAAGCCAGTCCTAGCCGGAATTTTCCTGCTCAAGTCCGCCAAAAATGCCGAATTTATCAACCGTAATGTCCCAGGGGTAGATATTCCGCAGCATATCATCGATCGATTGGCTCGATCGTCAGAACCATTGCAAGAAGGCATAAAAATCGCCGCCGAACAGGTAAAAATCGCCAGTCAACTCTGTCAAGGTGTTCACATGATGGCAGTAAGACGGGAAGATTTGATTCCCCAAATTCTCGACCTAGCAGGAATCACCCCATTAGATCGATCGCGTTACAATTCTTAAAGAATGGACACCTGATAATCTAAACAAATATTATGACCGTTGCATATCCTCACAAACTTCGCAACAACCTTAGTGCCAGAGACATTTTAGAGCGAGTGGTAAAAGATCGAGAAATTCATCTGATGACTCTCAATCGTTATCGCTACAACGAACAACGCAGTTGTAAAGATCTGACAGAATTAATCGAAAAGCTCAATGGCAAGCCTCCCGCGATGATTCGAGATCTTTCCCATCACGTCGGCGATGAAGCTCGTCATGCGATGTGGCTGACAGATCTGCTCGTCGATATTGATGGCCCACTCGATACCCCACCAGGAGTATCATATATTGATGAATTTGAACGGCTGATCGATGGCGAAACCTATGCCAATCCTGAAGATACCCTCATTGCGGCTCTAGCGGCGATTAACGTCACCGAAAAACGTGGCTGTGAATATTTTGCCGCTCACATCCACGCCCTCAAATCCGCGCCACAAACCGAAGAAAACATTAAAATCCGCGAAACGATCGAGAAAATCTTTCCCGAAGAAACTGCTCACGTCCGCTGGGGTAATAAACAACTAGCCAAAATTGCCGCTCAAAGTCCCGCTCATCGTCAAAAAGTCGAAGCTACCAAACGCAAGTATATTGCCATTGAACAGGCAGCCTATGAATCAGGCATGGACATCATGTTTGGTGCAGAACTCCGCCGAGTGGATAAATTAATGGATGTCGTCAACACCCTCCCATTATGGGAACGTCCTCAATACCTGATGACACGTCTCCCCGAAACAATTCTCGATCCCGAACTCCAAAAAGTCCGCATCACTGCTGCTCAAAAAGCCTGGAACCGAGATCCTCAAGCTTTTGTGACTCAGTTTATTCCGATGTTTTTCAAGTAAGGGATTAGGGATTAGGGATTAGGGGATAGTGATTGGTGTGTAGCGTTTATCGTCCTCACCACTAGCCAACACCCCCTAAAAAAAGAACACCGAAACCAACATTCATCCCTATCCCCTATCCCCTATCCCCTCATACGAGATCCAATCACTCCAACTCCCTGGATACAACTTCGCTGGCGCGATGCCAGCCAGATGGAGGGAAAATAAATTGACACAAGCAGTCACTCCCGAACCGCAATAAACGATCGGTTCGATGTCTGGCGAAATTGCCGCCCAACGCTGTTGATGTGCCTCGATAGGCAAAGCAAAGCCTGCGGGAGTAGACACGCCTTGCCAGGGATAATTGACCGCACTGGGGATATGTCCGGCAACGGGATCGATCGGTTCAGTTTTGCCGAGATATCGATCGGGTTCGCGGGAGTCGATGAGTAAGTGAGCTGGGGAGGCTTGAATGGCTTTGACGAGATCGATATCAACAATCCAATCTGACTGAAGTTGCGGCTGAAAATCACCATGTGCAGGACTTTGGGGTAGATCCGCAGTCACGGCATAACCTGCTTTTACCCAATTACTATAACCACCGTCAAGGATGGCGACTCGATCGTGTCCGTAATAGCGCAATAGCCACCACAACCGCGCCGCAAATGCAAAGCGCGAATCATCATAGGCAATGACTAGGGTATCAGAATTAATCCCCATTGCCGCTAATTTGGCTCCGAAGAATCGATCGTCGGGTAATGGGTGTCTGCCGCCATGTACCTGCACGGGACTCGATAAATCCCGATTTAGGTCTAAATATTCAGCTCCAGGAAGATGCGCAGTCTCGTACTGTTGTCTACCTAAATCGGGATCTCCCAGCGCGAATCGACAATCAATAATTTTAAGATCGATTGTCGATCCTGTTGTCAAGTAACCATGCAATGACTCTGCTGTAACTATTGAGGAGGTAAGCATTTGATGACGTTGCTAAATTGGGGACAGGGGGACTGGGAGACTGGGGGCTTAATTGACTATCCACTATCCACTAAACTACTATCCACTAAACCACTATCCTATACCCCTTTCCATACACCGTTTGAATCAACTCCGGCGATCCCTCGATCTCAATTTTACGGCGGAGGAGTCGAACTAGCGCGGCGAGGACATTGCTATTGGGCTGATTATTTTCGCCCCATAGATATGCTTGAATTTGGCTGTGAGCAAGGAGTTGTCCGGCGTGCTGCATGAGATAACCGAGTAATTGAGTTTCTTTTTCGGAGAGTTCGATACTGCGTCCACTCAGATAGGCAAGTTGATTGTCTAGATCCAATTCTAAATCATTTACATGGAGTTTTGATTGGTTAGGAGAAGGATCGGCGATCTGGACACGGCGGAGTAGAGCGCGAACTCTGGCAAGCAACTCCCGTAGTTCAAATGGTTTGACCAAATAGTCATCAGCACCTGCATCTAGTCCGATGACCCGATCGTCGAGGGTATCTTTAGCTGTTAAAAATAATACTGGAGTAAGGTCGCCGCGATCGCGTAATTGCTGACAAATTTGCAACCCAGTCAAATGAGGCAACATCCAATCTAAAATAAGTAAGTCGTAATGTCGGGCAGTTGCTAATTTATTACCAACTCGACCATCGATCGCAATGTCCACAACGTAGCCTTCTCTAGTCAATAACCGACTTAGTGGTTCCGTTAGAGCAGCTTCATCATCAACGAGCAAAATTTTTATTTCGAGTTTATTACACACAGATGAACGATCCTGACTGTTGCGAGGGTATGATAAGAGCGGTTAGAGATCGAGATTACCTAGAACCTAGTTTCTGTCATCTCCATCTTATCTAATCACTAGTCGATTTTAGTAAACCCTTTATATTCCCCTTAGTTCAAGGCGTAAGTTCAGGTTATGCAACCACCAATTCCATTGGGAACATTGCTTCAACAGCGTTACCGCGTGACCAAAGTATTAGGTCAGGGGGGATTTGGGCGCACCTATTTATCTCAAGACACGGGCTGTTTTGACGAGATGTGCGTACTCAAAGAATTTAGTCCCAACGATCGCGGTCGTGATGCTCTCAAAAAATCTAAAGAGCTATTTCAGCGCGAGGCTCAAGTATTGTACCAAATTAGCCATCCCCAAATCCCCAAATTTCGTGCCAACTTTGAGGAGCAAAAACGGCTCTTTTTAGTGCAGGAATATGCAGAGGGAAAAACGGTTGCTAAAACTCTCAGCGATCGATTAAAAAGTAATAAAACTTTTACTGAAGCTGAAGCAGTTGAGTTCCTCCTCAATATGCTACCTGTACTGTCGCATATTCATGCAATGGGTATTATTCATCGCGATATTTCTCCTGATAATATCATTTTCCGCGATCGAGATAAATTGCCCGTACTGATTGATTTTGGCGTGGTCAAAGCTGGAGTTACTCAACTAGAAGTATCTACTCAAATTCACCAAGGCACCACTGTTGGGAAAGCCGGATATGCACCTGGGGAGCAACTGCAAACTGGTGAGGCTTATGCCAATAGCGATCTATACGCGCTGGCTGTTACTGTTGTCGTCATGATGACTGGACGGAAGCCCGAAAGTTTGATTGACAAAAGTACCATGACCTGGAAATGGCACCAATGGGTACCAACTCTCACCCCTTGGTTCGCCAAAATTCTCAATAAGATGCTCAGTCGAGTGCCGAATAGTCGCTACCAGTCAGCTACTGAAGTCGCCCAAGCCTTGCGCTCTGTATCAGATTTCGTTGGTGCAGCAGCCGCAGATCCTAATAGTAATTTTAGCCAATTTTCTGGCACACTCAGTCCTTCCAGTACCACGAATAGACAATCGGTACCGCTCTCGCGAGTCAAGCGACAGACATCAATGACCTCTAATTCTGGCTCTAGCAATATTCAGCCGCAGCAAAATCCACTCCGTGGGATCTTCAGCACTCCCTGGGGGATTGCCTTGGGTTCAGCAGCAGCCGCAACGGTATTTATCATCATCCCACTATTTTTGGTTGGTCGATCGATGACAAATCCCAATAACGTTTCCCAGTCTCCCGCTCCGACAACATCTGTCGGCAATCCCAATCCAGACGTTTTAGGGACTTCTCCCCCTCAAACACCGCCAGTTGTTACCGATTCCTCACCCATAAACCCTGCTGCGCCTACGACACCCCCAGCAGTTGCATCCGAAGTATTAGTAGTGGAAGTAGATAAACCAATGGTGAAAGAAGGCACCTTGAATCCAGGACAGCCAATCGTTTTTCGACTTAATCCTTCTATCGGACAACAGCTCAAGGTGTCATTGATTGGTATTCCCGCCGGAGCCACAATGAACATCCTTGCAAATAAACAGACAAGTGTCGATGTTTTGGCTAAAAGTACTGTCAACTGGCAAGGTATTGTCCCAATATCGGGTGAATATCAGATCGAAATTGTGCCACTAGCGGATGCTGCTACTAGTAACTATCGTTTGGAAGTGAATATCACTTCTCCAGGCGCGACAGCTACTCCACCGCCGACTGCTGCTCCAGGTGTGACGGCGACTCCACCACCGATAGTCACTCCAACAACGCCTCCAGTCAGATAAGGCTACCGTGTATACAGAGTTGATGCGTAGCCCCGTTACCCCACCCCAAGCCCTCCCCTTTACAAGGGGGGGAGAGCAAATCCAATTCCGATTTAATCCACGATCTTTAGAAAGGATAGTGGCTGACTCATATTTGCGGCAAAACCGAGAATACCGATGTCCCGATGTTCGTACAACAACGCGCCCTGAGCATCGAATAAAAAGGTACCGCCGCGCTGAGTCAGATAAGTTGGATTGGGTACATAGGTGTGCCAATTAGCCAGTACCTCTGCCATATTTCGGAGTCTCAAGGTTGCTAATTCAAATGGTCGTTGAAAACCGCTACCACCTGCAAGATTGAAAAACGATCCGGCAATTGGTGGTAATGGTTTGGCATTGACTATCTCTGCATCCGCAATTAATTGTGGAGCAGATTTGTCACCTCTATATCCGCGAAATACTTCGCGTAATGTGCCAGGGCTGCCAATACCAGCACACATGAAGATGAGATTTGCCCAAGCATTTTGTGCTGACGAAAAGGTCGGTAATTTGAGTGACAATCCGGCATAAAGATTGAGTTGAGAATGTAGAGCGGCATCCCCATCTACAAACAACCATTCAGCGGGAAATTTGGTGAATTCACAGAATTTTTGACCGGAAGATCGATCTCCAATTCCGACCATTCGCACGGCTAAATCCTGCAATTCAAGTTGCTTTTGTTCTCGCTGCAACCACCAGGCATATTCGAGACTATCAAAATCACCCAATTGAGGACAGACAATAATTAATAGTCGTTCTGCTCGATCGCAACCGCTCAGAATTGGTACGATAGCTCCATCACTGACACGCTGACGATCTGTTTGTTCTAAAATGGGATAAATATTCATCTTTCGTTGATAACAAATACAACAACTAATAGATTGATAAAGATCGATCTTGGTAATCAATAGTCCGGACAGATTTACGGAGCCAAAGAGCCATACTGGAGAAGGCTATCATAGTTAGGATGGGATTTAATCAAAGTCGGGTCAAGTCCTAAGATGGAAATAAACCGCTCAAGTAGATGTGCATTGAGTGCTAGCCGCTTGTAGGTTGCCATTGAAAAAGATTGCGGTTGCGAATCGTCATCCGGATCTAACTGAAATTGTTGTTGTTCAAGTTTGGCAATGTTGAGAGCTGCTAGGGACACATTGAAATGAAAATCCAGGGATTGTTGTTGGCGGGATTGACAGTCGCAAAGCCCCGTAAATTGTTTAGCATCACGGAAGATGAACTCGATTTGAAATCGGGATTTGTAATACTCATACAGACGGAGTGGATCGAGGGTTGTATCAGTAGAAAAGAGCAACGCCACTCGCTGTTTGTCGGGATTACGCTGGTCAACCAGATAAACAAGGCGGATTTTGCGTTTGAGTGAAACATGCCAAACCACTTGGCTATACATTTTGGTGCCATCAGCCAACTCACCACTCAATTCCAGTCGAGACAAATCACTCAAATCCACCTTGCCATCATACTTGCGTGGTGCGCCTTTTGGCTTTTGCTCACCAGTGTAACAGTAGCGTAAATCGGCATCAATTCGTAGTTTGCTAACTAACTGAAGGTCTAGCGCAACTACTCCATCGACAACAGATTTCTTGCTGTAGAAACTGTCTGCGGTTAGATACCTCACTGCTGCGGGCAAATGGGACCGAGCTGTTTTGAGTTGTTCCAGATAGCCTTTGACTCGCTCCGAAATCACTGGTTCTGTTTTCGCTTTTGCTTTCGACTTTGCTTTCGACTTTGATTTACGTTTCTTCTTCGCTGTTTGTTTCGTCAATGGGATGAGTTGACGATTTGTTGTTGCCGTTTGTTTGACTGATAGGGTGTAAGCTTGATGGGCAGACACGTCCACCACTGAAATTACCGAAATTTCTAATCCTTTTTGGGACTTACTGATACTACCATTGTAGAAATTGTCCACTCCCCATGTCTGCTTTCCGCTCTTGCTGATAAATGAGCAATCAATCGCCGCAATCTGCTCTCGACTGGGTTCAATCGCTGCTGCTATTGTTTGTGCATGGAAGGGGATAAAGTCAAAGGATTTTTGATACTGGCGACGATATGTTCGTTCGCTATACTCTCCATACCGACTGAGATTTTTAAAGTTTGCCTTGCCACATACTACGAATAACGTCACAAATAGGCTGGCTAAGAACTGGCGTTGCGGTTTGCTAAATTACCCACTTTTGTAAGCAGGTTCTGTACAATATCCATAGAGCGATTCATCTCGTACTTGGTTTCTACTTGTACTTTAAGCGATGAATTGCTTTTTTTGGATCGATCCACCATTTTTCTTCTCAAAAGGTGTCCGGAGTATTGGTAATGATACTAATCTAAAGAATTAACACGACAGATGTTTACCCCACCCAACCTCTCCTTATAAAGGGGAGAGCAATATTCTAGAGATGTATCTTTAGCTCGACTCTTTAGATGACTTTGGCAATTATCGTGCGGTGACGAGGTGTGTTTGTGGTAATTGTGGGAGCTTCAAATCCAGCATCAACTAATGCTTGGACAATATCGAGCGTAAAATATCGATCGAGATATGGCTCCGTACTTTTGAGTAAAGTGAGGATATATGGTGCCATCTGACTATAAATTTCTGACGCTGGATTCATATCCATGATCGCGATATGTCCGCCTGGTTTGAGCAGCCGTTTGGCTTCTGCAAAAATCTCACGAGTTGCTGTCTGAGGTAGCTCGTGACAGATCAGAAATAGCGACACCAGATCGTAACTATGTGCGGGTAAACCTGTTGACTCCCCTGTAGCGTGAACCCAGTTAATGTTTACAGACTTTTGCTGCTCGGCGCGATAGTTGGCAATCGATAAAAAGTATGGCGATAAATCTAACCCAGTAAGCTGCGCCTGGGGATAAACTGCCTGGATCGCAAACGTACTCATCCCGACGCTACAGCCGATATCGAGAATATGCTCCGGTGCTGTCGGTAGAAATTGAACGACTAAATCGTGATAACTTTTCCGCAGTTGCGTATCTCCAGTCGTACCAGTTTCGGCGAAAATTTTGGCATGAACTGAATAGGCAGCAACTTCTACCTCCATCGCCGCATCCCAACTCATATTTCCCCGATCGTAAGCATGAAATGATGTGAGATAGTATTTAGGATATGTCAAATTGGGATTGGTAATCCGCGCCAAATCTGTCTCCCACTGCTTTGAAAATGCCTCAGAACCCCCTCGCGATCGCAAAAACTTCACATCATCCCGCCAAGCTACCCCGATCGACTCAGCCCGTTTGATAATCAATTCCCGCGCTTGGTATTTGGCGAATTTGGCGAGGGGTTTAATTGAGAGCAAGCTATTTACTACTTGGCTGACAATGCGATCTGTGGGATTGAGGGTAGCTGTCATAATTTTGAATTCTATACATTTTTATCTTTAACTTTCTATTCTAGGGGATAGTGGTTTGGTGGTTTAGTGGTTTAGCTTATAGCTTGCACCAATATATATTTACGATCAATTGTGTTCGGGTAAAGAGCTGATGGTGAGTCTCGCACCTTCTCCCACAGCCAGATCGATCGATAGGCATATATTTATGGGCATACTAAATTTAGATAGTCTCAATATTACAGATAGTCGTGACTAGTTGTTTGCCGCCAATAGATAGCTCCATGACGGAATTGATACAAATTGGTAATTTCCAAATCCCGCCAGCAGAATTAGTACCTCTACTCAAGAGATACCAGATGTTGCCTGGGCTGTTGCGCGAATTGGCGATCGATCGGGGAATTGCTGAAGTAGAATGCAGTAATGAAGAGCAAATCACTGCACTAAAGCAGTTTTACGATCGATATCAATTAACAGATGAAGATCGACTCGGACAATGGCTCAATCTATATGGATTAGATCGTCAACACTTGTCAGATATTGCCATTCGCAACTTCAAAATCGATAAATTCAAACGCGAAACTTGGGGCGGTAAACTCGAATCTTATTTTCTCAAGCGTAAGGGACAATTGGATCGTGCTATCTATTCATTAATTCGGACTAGCGATCTAGGAATTGCTCAAGAAATCTACTTTAGATCGATCGAAGGCGAACAACCTTTTGAAGAAATTGCCCGTCAATATTCCCAAGGTGCTGAGTCAAAAACTGGTGGACTAGTCGGTCCTGTCGAGCTAAGTATACCTCATCCAGCTATTTCTCAGCTTATTACCACCCAACCGTTAGGACAGATTTGTCGTCCAGTCCAATTAGAACAATGGTATGTGATTATTCGGCCGGAGCAAATTATTCCCGCTCAATTAGATGAACCCATGCGTCAACGGTTAATCGATGAATTATTTCAAACTTGGGTTCAAGAACAAATGCAGCTATCGAACATTCCATAACTTAACAGTACCGTCTAAACTACCACTTGCTAATTCTGAGGATTTGCGATTGAAATCAACACTTGGAACCAAACTAGTATGGCTCTCAAGCGATTGACTGAGTTTTTCGCTATCCACATCCCATAGCTTAATACTATTATCGGCACCACTACTGGCAATCTTCTTGCCATCGGCATTAAACTTGACTGCATAAACTGCCCCAGTGTGCCCATTGAGACTAGTCTTCAACTCTCCGGTTCCTAAATTCCAGAGCTTGATGGTTTCGCCACCGCTAACAAGTGTCTGTCCATCTGGTGAGATCGCAATCGACATCACTGGGCCTGTATGCCCTGACAATGAACGAACAACTTCTCCCGTCTGAGTGTTCCAGACCTTGATACTCTTGTCCTCACTGGCACTAATGAGGTTCTGTCCATCGGGGGCAAATGCTACGGCGTAGACGAAGTTATCGTGCCCTGTTAGCGTCTTTTTCAAGTCACCACTGTTGGCATCCCAGATTTTGACAGTTTTATCAAAACTACCAGTTGCAATCGTTCCGCCATCTGCTGAGAATGCCACACCGTAGACAGTCTTTTCATGCCCTTTGAGTGTGACTCGACGCTCTGCCGATTTTGTCCTCCACAGCTTCACTGTGCCGTCATCACTGGCAGTGGCGAGAGTTTCGCCATCAGGACTAAATGCCATCCCATAAATCAGGCTCTCATGAGCTGGGAATTCTCTCGTAATCGTCTGATCTTTTGGATCCCAGAATTTGATCCCTCCTAGGGCGGTACTGGCTGCAATAATCTCACCATTCGGACTATGGGCAACAGCATAGACTGATTTCATAAATCGATTCAAAGTATGCGCTGGTGTCGTTATCACCTGAGCCGGAGTCTGATTCGGAGCTGTTGCGGGGGCAGAACTTGTTGATTGAGGTTCGACTGGCTTGTATTCTAATGTTAAAGATTTGAGATGAGATTGATACGGCGCAAGTTTTTTGTCTTGAGCAACTCGGATCATCGAGATCGGATAAGTAACTAAAATTGCGATGAAGATCCCAATTAATCCAATTACATACTTATGCAGCTCTTGCGCTGAAATTCGGACTGGTTTACTGCTTGTATTTTTAGACTCGATCGATTGATTCAAATCGGTACCAATTTCTTGCGATGAGTTGTTCATAAATTAACTTGTTCAGATGAGAGTAACTATGTAATTTGTGGGGCTAGATCTCCGACTTTTCAGCAGTCGGATATTTGAATAAATCTACTTTGACAGTGGTTAAATCAATGGCAAGTAAGGGAATATCGGATGCCAACTCATCGCCGTTGCGGCAACAATTAATCCAAATGCCCAGATAAAAATGGTGCTGGTTTTAACGGCTCTATTTTTGAGTAAATTGTGCAGAATAACCCAGCTTAATAACCAGCCCACTAGGAGCATAGTTTCTTTGCCTGAATAACTACCAATATTTCCCCACAATTTATCACCAGTATCGCTGCCAGGAATCCATTTCCCTAGTCCCCAAATAAATTTTTCGCGCTCTTTAGATGTATCGGCGAGATGGTGACTCACCATCATCGTAAAACAACCGATGCCCGCGCTGATTAATGCTGCTGCGGCGGGGCCAGATGTGGCAGGTGGTTTGTCAGATCCTTTGGCTAAAACTACGGGAAATTGTTTCAAAGTTTCCCACACTTTCTCATAAATAGGTGTAGTTACCGACAGTTTTTTCGATCGAGTATTTGTCATTGTTTTCGCTACCTGGTAAGTGCCATAATGATTTATCAACAGAGCGTAAGGTCTTAAATCTTTATCCTAAAATCCCAATTAATAATTATCAATTATTAATTAACTTAAAGCGCGTGAATTTTAGCGATACCTAAGCCAGTGACTAAGCCACCCATCGCAAAGAACATTAATCCCATCAAGGCAACAGAGGTAGCCGATAGCACGACGCGATTCTTTTTCTCTAAAATTGCATCACCGTATGTCCATAAAATCCAAGCGCAAGCTACACCGATTGGCAGCGTAAATAAGACGCTGAACTCGTGATATTCCATCAGGACATATTGAGCCAGCGGACTATGTTCTTTGAGCCAAGCTCTCGCACCACCAAATTCTGGAGCGGCACGGTAGCGCATGTATGCCAAGTTACCGCTAGCAATTGCCAAAAAAGCGATCGAAGCCGCCCAAAATGTCAATGCCCGTACTTGCGGTAAAATCTTGGCGGAACCACGCAACAAGGGAAAGGCTAAATGTCCGGTATATACCGCGACAACCGTAGCAAGGAGTGAGCCAAACCCGTGAATGGCACCAATCGATCTTTGCCAAGGGCTAGGATGCAAGAGATTGAAAAATGGCATAAATAAGAAGATGCCACCGGAGAGAATACTCAATCCATAGATACAGACTTGAGCTAAATCTAATTGCTTGGGAAATTCCCGTTCGATTGATGTTTCTTCAAATGATTCTAGTGTCATAAATAGGGGTCTAAGCTTAGGTTAGTGTGCAGTCAATGGTAAGTAATGAATCTAGGGAGTTATTTATTTTGCTGCTGATGGATATGGATTAAATCGCTACTAATTCTGTATGGGTGAGTGGTGAGGAGGCAATCATGCTAAAGCTCTAACCACTAATTATAACTAATAACTAACATTGCTAGAGTATGCGAGAACTGCCGACATTCAGTTGAGGAATTTCTAAGCGATTAAACATTTTTAATATAGCAATTTTGATACCCAAAAATATAGAGAAGAACAGTAAGAATGATACAATTCTTTGGAAACTTCCAGACTGATTAGACTTATAAATAAGTTGAGTTGGACTGTCTTTTGGGAAAAAGAAGCTAGAGGATACACCTACATGCGCAGGATCTTCAAATCTATGATGTGAAGTAGGTAGCTCCTTGGGAAAGAAGAATGAAGAAGTAGGCTCAATCAAATCAGAAATCTCAGGTTGTCGATCGATTGTGTCCATGTGATCGATCAGCTCTAATACTTCAGATTCGGTCATTTGAGTAAGATCCTCAGCAGTTAATTGTGGCATATCTTCAGAGTTTTCAAGTTCAAATAATCCTAACCGCTCGGAGATCTTCTGCTGCACCCATGTCTCAAACAATTCATCAATCAACGTATTATTTAATTCATCATCTAGAGCAGCAGATATATAACCTTCCAATCTCACAAATACATACAAATTCTCCAATCTAAATATTGGCGATATTTCACCTGATTTGAGGTTGACTATGTAAGCAGCAATTTGAGGATCAATCTGATCAATATTGCTTACACTGATTTTCCCACCATCTCTGGCTGTCCCACATTCAGAGTATTTAAAAGCCAGATCTTTCAGCGATTGTTCACCACTTTGAACTCGGAAAAATATCTCTTCAGCTAGACCTGGATCTGTAACACCAATCAGAGAGAATTCTAATCGATCGAATCTACTTTTCTGCTGTAAATAATAACTATAAATCCGACTATTCCAGCGAGCGTGCTTGAATTTTCTCAGTCGTAAATGTCGATCGACAATCTTGTATAGTTGAAGTTGATTTAACCCTTGATAGCCTGCTAATTTCCCTAATCGATCGCACCCTTCGGCAAATTCATCCTGATTATACGGAATTTTACCGTCTAGATCGATCTCCCAATCTGCCAAAATCTCATCAATAATCATCTCGCGCAATAATTGCGGCAGTAATTCAGAATTGCTCAGTTGTTCGCAAATTTCTTCTGTAGTAAATATCCGCTTTCCGACCTGAATTGTTGATGGCATGTCTGACAAGTTTGAGTGTATGGATCGAAGATTGATGAGATGCACCCAGATTTTAATCGATTTAGGACACATCCCCGACAGCTCACAATACGGTTCGGTTAGTGATTTTATCAGCGGTTGAAACCGCCGCTGATGATGCAAAGTCCGCCTACGCGGACTAATATATTTGCTTAACCGAACCGTATTGCGACAGCTCAATGATGTCGAGGATATGGATCAGGTGATTCCAACCACTAAACCACTAAGCCGCTAAACCCACAGGCGCAAGAAGCGTTGGCACTGGAGTAATTGGCTCGGCAGTAATCGTGCTAGTAGGAGCACCAACAACTGGAGTAATTACAGTATTCGCCACATTGACTACACTGTTGCCAGCAGCAGCTACAACTGGAGCTGCTGGTGCAGCCAATGCTGCCGCCACAGGACTAGCTACCGCAGTTGGAGTGGTAGCAGTAGTACCAGCTACCACTTTAGCCGCGAGTCCTTTTAGCTCAAATGAGCGAGTGCCGAGGACATCTTTGCCAGTTGTGATGTTTTTGTAGACATAACTACCAACGGCAGTAATATCACCAAAATTGTTGATACCGACAGCACTAGTCAAGACGACTTTCGCACCGTTGTAGAGGATCGGTGCAGTGACGAGACTATTTAAGTCAGTCATTTTCCCTTCACTCCATACGAAAGCATGGCTTTCGATTGTTTTGCCATCAGCTCCACCCAGGACTTTGGTTTGGGAGGTACCAACTACCACCCCAACGGAGTTGATCGCATTGGCGGTACCTGTGATCCCACCCAAGCTACCCAGATTAGTGTACTCACTGGCAGCATACTTACCATCGCCATCTTGATCGCGGAGGATAAATGCGCTAGTTGCCAGAGCGGTACCAGTCAAACCATTACTGATTTGACCAATAATCTGACCAGAATCATTGATGTCGCGCAAAACAGCTTGGGCAGCACCAAAGGTACCTAAATCTGTCAGCTTGTAAGCACCTTTGCTATCTTTATTCCACAGGGCAGCGGTGTTGACTGCTGTGTCGTTAGCAAGACCATCTTTATCGATTAAACCAACGAGCTGTCCTTTATTGTTGATGCCACGGGCAGTACCACCATCACCACCGAGATCGGCTAAGTTGGTAACTTTGCCATTTTCAAACAAGATCGGGATCTCAACACTGACTTCAACTCCATTGACGAGTTTACCTTCAAGGATATTACGTCCGGCAATCTGATTGCTATTATTGGTGTCAAAGAAATAGCTCTCCTGTCCACCAACGTCATTAACTTGGAGATCGTTATAGCGATCAGCTTTACCAGCGACAGCGACAGGTTTCCACAGGAGTCCCCGATCTGTCGCAAAACTGAGCGGTTGACGGATTTCATCAGCAGTTCCGAGGATGATGCCGCGATTGCTAATCGTATTAGGATTTGGTGAGAGGAGGTTCACATTTCCACCATCGGGAGCCGCGCCATTAGCTGTCCCATAGTCAGACGATCCTTTTTTGGTGCCGATATTGGTCAGCGCAGTTAAGACTCCCTTGTCCCACACAAATCCTTGCCGGAGAATGTTAGCAGCGTTGATGACATCAGTGGTGCCGTTCTGGGTAGTATAGAAACCAGTAGTATCTAACCGTCCAGCAATTTGACCAAAATCATTGATGCCAACTGCATTAACGTTGAGATTGGGATTGACCGTCGCCGCAGTGAAAGAGCCTAATTCTTTGACTTCGTATTGTAACAATGGCGCGGTATCAATTAAGGCAGTAGAACCAGAAGCAACGCCTTTGAGTGTCGCCACTAGGTCTATACCCGATCGCACCAGTGTATCACCACCTTTGGTTTCAAAGGTCAAAGTTTTGCCCTGCAAGCTTTCACCCAGACGGAGTTTATCTTTGGCGATATCAAATCCGGCGATAGTAACACTACCGGAACCTGCTTCGAGGACGATCTTGTTGTTGCCACCGCCAATTGTGACTCGGTCATCACCGATACCAGCATTGATGATGCTGTTCCCAAATAATGCTTTGATGGTATCGTTACCTTCGCCGCTATCAATGGTGTTGGTGCCAGCACCGACTTCGATATAATCTTTGCCTTTGCCAGTCAGAATCGCATTTTTGCCTTTCCCTGTGGTGATAGAGTTTTTGCCATCACCAGCATCAATGAAGTTAGTTCCATCACCAGTTGTAATGGTGTCGCTTTTTTTGCCAGTTTGAACTACGTTGATCCCGCTGCCAGTCGCCAGAATATCAGCTCTGGTACTATCATTGCCTTCAATAATGTTATTGCCTGTTGTGGTCTTAGTCTGGGAACCACTTTTTGCTGTCGTGTACGTTGCCGCCATAATTAATGCTGTTGAGTTGTGAATTAACGATTGGTTGGGATCTTGACGGGGTATTCTCGATCGAATGTTTTTCGCAGCAAAGGCTGCGGGAACGATTACAATCTAAGTAGTTATTTATTTTGTTGCTAGCTGATACCTTAATGCTCAGGAACTGATGTTATTGGGACAGTTAAGGTATTCAGTTGGCTTTTTGCACATGCGAGAAGGCGTAATATTCTATTTTTAGTTATTTATCACTCAGGCTTGTTGCAAACTAATATCATTTAATATAGCACTTAAGTGAAATTACGCACTGATAATTTGATTAGTATTTACTAATCTATTAGTGGTTTTCATATCAGACATCCTAAACTTACCACCCAATCCAAGCAGCTATTGTCATAGTCTGAGGAAGTAACGAAAAAGTGTCAAAGCATTGCCTAATCATCTTTTTAGCTGATTTGATCGCGAAATGGTGTTAACTGTGGTCTATCTATTTCAGCAATTACACTGATGACAACGAAAAATAGCATCACTGGTGTATACTTTTGCTGAGACTTCTTCTACAACAGATCGAGTCTAGACAATAAAAATACACAGCTAAAATATAATTATTATCATTAAGTCTAGACACTTAGCTGGTAGTTCGATCGAACCGTTAGAATACCTATTTCTATGGGTAGACTATTTGTAAGGAAGGGTTCAATTCCCTGGAATCACAACTTATCTGTAAATTGAATTTAATTGCGTTGGCGTAGCCGCTGTTTTGAGCATCGAGGGCGATCTCAAACTGGCTTAAATTACGCTTACCCTAGCCCCTAGTCCTTGCAACGATGACATCTACCCACACCAAAATCCACGATTTTTTTGCCAATCTCCTTCCTTTTGCGCAGTTATCGAAAGAGGAATTAGCAACCTTATCCGATCGATCTGAGTTTACTCGCTATCGGATGGGACAAACAGTTCTGATGCGAGAACAGATGCCCGCTCAGGTAATTATCGTCTATTCGGGGCAAGTACGGCTACTGGCTTACAACCCCAAAACCCAGACACCAACGACACTGCAATTGCTGGAAAAAGGGGAAATCCTGGGCTGGGCAGGGATCGTCCGAGATCGGGCTTGTGAAACCGCCATTGCTTCGACAGAAGTAGTCTGTATCAATATTCCGGCTGATTATTTTCTGGACTTGATCGATCGCACGCCGCAATTAGAAGCATTATTTTACTACGGTACGCCCTCGATCGAAGTTTACGATCTAGTCGCCCAACATCTCCAGTCGCGTCCAGATTGTGACGTGATCCTCAAATCTTTTGGAGCCGAAGATCTCCGCGAACTCGCCCTCAAACTCGCCCCTCAAACGACAATTCGCAATCTCGCTCCAGGTAAATTATTAATTTCCGAGCTAGATCCAGAGCGGAGTTGGTTGGTAAGTAGCGGTGAGATTGCCGAGCATCCCGTCGGTAATTGTATCAATCCCCAAGACTATCCCGCTAATGCGTTGCTAGATGTGAGCAAACCCAACTATGCGCGGTTGGTTGGTGTACCGTTGTTGGAAGTTTTTGATGCAACGACAGGGGAATTCACATTAGATCCCACCACTGGTTTAAGTGCATTTTCACCCACCAAATTAGGCATTCCCTATGCTCCAGATCGACCTGTAGCCGTCGAAGTCGTTGAAGATGACTCCAATACAAATAGAAGAGTTAAGTACCCGATCTTCAAGGGTAGAGGGCCATTAGAAGGAACGACAGCCTGCTTGAAGATGCTAGCAAAATATCTAAAAGTACCCTTCCGTCCTGATGTTGTCGGTCGGTTGCTAAAGAATCAAATGAGCAGTACGGGCAGTATTCCCTTACAATTGTGCGGGGCGATCGTCGAAATTCTTGGCATCAATGCTCAGATGGTCAAAATTCCCGCTTCCGCCATCGTGAAGTTGCAAGCTCCCTTATTAATCCCGTGGCAAGATAGTTTTGCGGTTGTCTATCAGATTACCCCACAAGAAATCACCGTGGGGATTCCTGAATCGGGAATTCGCAAGTTCAAACATGCGGCTTTTGCAGAGAATTGGGGTGATGTTGGCGAGGTATTATTACTCCAACGCAGTAATGCCGCACCCCAAGAAAAATTTGGGATTAAATGGTTTATCCCCGCAATCAAAAAGCATCGCCGCGTCCTCATCGAAGTTTTAGTTGCGTCTCTCTTCGTCCAGATTTTCGGACTAGCCAACCCCTTACTGACACAATTAATTATCGATAAAGTAATCGGTAATAACAGCGTCACTACTCTCAATACTTTTGGTACATTACTAATTATCCTCGCCGTTGTCGAAGGTGTCTTAACTGCACTGCGAACAAATCTATTTGTCGATACAACCAATCGCATCGATCTCGCCCTCGGTTCGGAAATTATCGATCATCTATTCCGACTTCCACTCAAATATTACGAAAAGCGTCCCGTCGGTGAACTCGCCACTAGGATTAACGAACTCGAAAACATTCGCCAATTCCTCACTGGTACAGCTCTAACCGTTGTTCTCGATGCAATCTTCTCCTTCGTCTATATCGCGGTGATGATTGCCTATAGCTGGATGCTGACAATTATTGCGCTAGCCACACTACCAGCATTTATTCTCCTAACTTGGATTGTCTCACCGATCGTTCGTGGACAACTCCGCACAAAGGCTGAACGCAACGCCGAATCTCAATCCTATCTCGTCGAAGTGATCGGCGGGATTCAAACCATCAAAGCTCAGAATATCGAACTTCGATCGCGTTGGCAATGGCAAACTAAATATGCGCGGTATGTGAGTGCTGGATTCAAAACTGCACTCACATCTACCACCGCTGGCTCAATTAGTGGCTTCCTCAACAAACTATCCGGTTTGCTCCTACTTTGGGTAGGTACCTACCTAGTATTAGACAAACAACTAACCCTCGGTGAATTGATTGCCTTCCGCATTATTGCTGGTTATACTACCCAACCATTACTCCGGCTGGTACAATTATGGCAAAACTTCCAGGAAACTGCACTATCCCTCGAACGCTTGAGTGATATCCTCGATACCCCTCAAGAAGTAGATGAAGATAATATCAATAACATCACCATGCCCCTAATCGAGGGACATGTCAAAATCGAAAACCTCACTTTTAGTTTTCCAGGTACTACCGTCAATCAACTAAATAATATCAACGCCGAATTTCAACCTGGACAATTTGTCGGGATTGTCGGCTTGAGCGGTTCCGGTAAAAGTACCTTGATGAAATTGATTCCACGTCTGTATGAAATCAACGCCGGACGCATTGTCATCGATAAGTATGATATTACCAAAACCGAACTTTATTCCTATCGCCAACAAATCGGGATGGTATTGCAAGATACCCTCCTATTTAGTGGCACAATTCAGGAAAATATCGCCCTGACTAATCCCGATGCAACATCCGAAGATATCATCGCTGCTGCTAAAGTTGCCGCTGCTCATGACTTCATTATGGAGTTACCAAATGGGTACAATAGTAAAGTAGGCGAGCGCGGTTCTGCACTCTCTGGCGGTCAACGCCAACGGATTGCGATAGCGCGGACAGTGCTCCAGAAGCCCCGAATGCTCATCTTGGATGAGGCAACTAGTGCTCTCGACTACGATAGCGAACGCCAAGTTTGTCTCAATTTGGCAGCAACTTTCAAACAACAAACCGTCTTCTTTATTACCCACCGATTGAGCACGATTAAAACTGCTGATATCATCGTCATGATGGACAAAGGATCGATCGTCGAAACAGGGACACATACTGAATTAATGGCATTGAAAGGTCGTTATTACTGTCTGTATCAGCAACAAGAATCGGAAGTATAGGGGATAGGGAATAGTGAATAGTGAATAGGGAATAGTAATTAAGCTCTTCCCCGTCACCCCATCACCCCATCCCCCCATCCCCCCATCCCCCATCCCTCCTCCCTATGAATACCCCAAACCAACAACCAAATTCCCCTCAAAAAGATCCTAGTAAAATTGCCAAACGGAAGATCGAACCTGGAACAGTCCGCCAAATCGAACAGCCCAAAATCGAGACATTCCAATCCGAAGAATTTGAGCAGTCAGTCGTCTTTCAGCAGTCCCGTAGCTGGTCGCGAGGGATTGTTTGGACGATCATGGGTATTACTAGCGGTTTAGCCGTTTGGGCGTGTTTTGCCCCGCTAGAAGAGGCTGTCACCGTCCAAGGCAAACTCGAACCGATCGATAAAGTCAAAGACGTTCAGGTACCGCTCGCGGGAGTTGTCAAGCAGGTATTGATCAAAGATGGGGATAAAGTCATCGCAGGTCAAAAATTATTGACATTGGAATCTACCGTTTCCCAGTCCACCCTCGCCTCCCTCCAAAAAAATCTCGACTCCCTCACCGCAGAAACCCGCTTCTATCACAGCTTGCTCAGTCAAGGTATCGGCACAATTACCCCTCAAGCACTAGCACAGCTCAATGTCCGTCCCGAAATCCTCGCTCTCACCACTAGTCGCACTTCCATCCTCGCTGAGAACCAACTCTATCGCACCGAACTTAATGGAACTAGCAATGCTAGCCTCAGCCCCGAACAACGCCAACGCCTCCAATCTAGCCGTGCCGAACTAGCTTCTAGAGTCAGTTCTGGTCAACTAGAAATCGGTCAAGTTGACAATCAAATGCGGGAAAATCGCGGCAAACGGGTGGGAATGAGCGAACTGCTCACTGACAGTCAAGCTGTCATCACCAATATCAACGCCAAAGCCACCGCCAGAAGGTCACAAATCGCCGCTCAAATAGCTGAAAATCGAACCAACCGTGAATCATCTCAAAGCTTGCTGATCAGCAATCAAGCAATTCTCGCTAGCTTAAGACCTGCTGGCGCGGCGGGCGCACTCTCACGCAACCAAGTCCTCAAACAAGAGCAAGAGGTTACAGCTCGTCGGAGTGAAGTAGCGCAACTTGATGACCGATATAATAAATTACAGCAAGATGGACAAGAATTAGTTGCCAATTCTCGGTTAGAAATCCAGAATCAAGAACAACAAATCAAAAAAAATCAGCAGGAAATTGCTCAACTCGATCGAGAATACAATCGCCTGACAATGGCAACCAATCAAAGTCGCGAAAAGCTAAAAAATAGCGTCGCGGTATCCAGCAAAGATTTACTAGCTAAAATTTCTAATAACGATCGCCAAATCGCCGAGATTGATGGACAACTCAATAAGATGATCGTTGAGATCGATCGCAAGATTGCCGATATCAATAGTCAAATCAGTCAGGCAAAGATGAATCTCAAATATCAGGATATCGTCGCACCTGTAGGTGGGACAATATTTGAACTCAAAGCCGGAACACCTGGATTTGTAGCCACTTCCAGCGAACCAGTTTTGAAAATTGTGCCTAATGATAACTTAAATGCGAAAGTATTTATTAGCAATAAAGATATTGGTTTTGTCAAACCTGGAATGACTGTCGATGTCCGCATCGATTCTTTCCCATTTAGTGAATTTGGCGATGTCAAAGGCAAAATTGTTTCGATCGGTTCTGATGCATTACCAGCAGATCAAACTCACCAATACGAACGTTTTCCAGCCGTAATTCAACTGGCAAAACAGAACATAGTCATCAAAGGTAAACCAATTACTCTCCAATCAGGGATGTCTCTCAGTGCCAATGTCAAAACACGCGATCGTACTGTCATGAGTATCTTTACTGATTTGGTCTACAAGCAAGGCGATTCACTCAAAACCATCCGCTAACCACCATTACTGCAAGAAACCCGACTTCTTTCCAGAAGTCGGGTTTCTGTCTTCACAAGTCAATCTTGAATTCGATCCTTTCAATTCCTGAAAGGGTTTGATGTCGATTTCGATGGTAGTGGTTATAAAGTAAATGATATTATATTATTTGTTTCAATCCCTGAAAGGGTTTGATGTCGATTTCGATGCGGGATGCCACGAATGTTGGTATATATGGTTTTCAATGTGCGGATGCGCGGATGAGTCGATTATAACACTCAAATGAACTATCGTCAAAAACAGCACCTGTAAATATCGCCCAAAACCTTTTCCCCTCAAGGCTTTCAGCACTTGCGCGGATGAATATTTTCAATAAATCCTTCAAACCCATGCTAGCTAAATCATCCAGCCACTTTTTTCACATTGGTGTTTCCAACACCTACCCATCCGCGCACAGATGGAAAAAAAGAGAAGGGGAAATTATACCTCTTCTCTTCAAATAAATTTATAGAGTGCGTTATCCCGTAAGAGTAACGCACCCCAAACCAATCTATGGTTTGTGAACGATGAAGCTCAATACTTGGCACTGTTTGATGTTGTCAAAACCAACAACACGGACGAAACAATGACCGTACTCACTACGACAAGCGCGAACTTCGTTCAGAATTTCGGTAGTAGTAGTAGCGTTAAATAAAGGTAACTTCCAGAGAGTCCAGAAATGCTGAGTAGGCTCGGATTCTTGGCTGAATTCAACACCAGGAATATAACCTTGGTCGAGCATGTACTGAAGCTGCTTGCTGATTTGAGCATCGCTCAAAGGAGGTAAGTAGGAAAAAGTCTCAAAGCGACGGGCGTAAGATAAAGTTTGCATTTCTCTACGGCTAAATATAGTTGAGATGAGGGTGTCCAATTACTCAGACGGTGGGTGGTTTGGTTCGGTAATGGATAGTTGCGATAGCCGCTCTAGTTGTTGCTTGCGATGTTGACTATTTTTAAGTTTAATCTCGTGAAACACCATTTCCGGCAAATCATCCATGATGTTTTCGATTAGATACTCCCTTACCGTCATAATTCGGAAGGCTAACTCCTGGTTTTCGCCCAGGAGCGCGAGTAAATAAACTTCGCCATCTTGAAGGATAGCTCGACCGGAGAAACTGCGTAACCACAGTGCCAGGGTTGGATTTGTTTCAGTCAACTGCTCCAAAACAGCCTGCACCGCTTGATAAGTCAAGTAGCTAGAGATTACTTTCGTGGTAGCTTTGGCAACTTTTTTACAATCCATTACCGTAAATAGTGAAGATATTAGTAGAGACTAGTTGATAGTATTTATAACTATCAACTATCAACTATCAACTATCAACTATTACAGAGTATCCATTGCTTCAAATTCAAACTTGATCTCTTTCCAGAGTTCGAGTGCAACAGCTAGCTCAGGAGACCATTTACCAGCTTCACGGAGGACATCGCCACCTTCACGCATGAGGTTACGACCTTCGTTCCGAGCTTGAATACAAGCTTCGAGTGCGACACGGTTTGCCATTGCACCAGGAGCGTTACCCCATGGGTGACCAGCAGTACCACCACCAAATTGGAGGCAGGAGTCATCGCCGAAGATTTCGACCAACGCAGGCATGTGCCAAACGTGGATACCACCAGAAGCAACTGGCATTACACCAGGCATGGAAGCCCAATCTTGGGTGAAGAAAATACCGCGTGAGCGATCTTCTTCGATGTAGTTTTCACGCATTAGGTCAACAAAACCCATGGTGATGCCTTTTTCGCCTTCGAGTTTACCTACAACGGTACCGGAGTGAAGGTGATCTCCACCGGACATCCGCAAGCATTTCGCTAGAACGCGGAAGTGAATACCATGATTTTTTTGACGATCGATTACTGCGTGCATTGCGCGGTGAATGTGCAGTAGGATCCCGTTAGCTTGACACCACTTCGACAAGGAAGTGTTGGCGGTGAAACCACCAGTCAAGAAATCGTGCATGATGATTGGAGTGCCGATTTCTTTAGCGAATTCAGCGCGTTCCATCATTTGCTCGTTGGTAGGCGCAGTCACGTTGAGGTAGTGACCTTTGATTTCGCCTGTTTCTGCTTGAGCTTTTTCGATTGCTTCTTGAACGAACAAGAACCGATCTCTCCAACGCATAAACGGTTGAGAGTTGATGTTCTCATCGTCTTTGGTTAAATCTAGACCACCACGGAGAACTTCGTAAACCGCACGACCGTAGTTTTTAGCAGATAGACCGAGTTTAGGTTTGATCGTACAACCTAACAACGGACGACCATATTTGTTTAATTTATCGCGCTCAACGGTGATACCGTGAGGAGGACCTTGGAAGGTCTTGAGGTAAGCAACAGGAACACGTAAGTCTTCTAGACGTAATGCTCGTAGGGCTTTAAAACCAAATACGTTACCTACTAATGAGGTAAGCATGTTGGTGACGGAACCTTCTTCAAATAAATCTAAAGGATAGGCAATAAAGCAAAAATATTGATTATCTTCACCTTGTACTGGCTCGATGTGGTAACAACGACCTTTGTACCGATCTAGGTCGGTGAGCAAGTCAGTCCAAACAGTTGTCCAGGTACCTGTGGAAGACTCAGCGGCTACAGCAGCACCAGCTTCTTCTGCGGGAACTCCAGGTTGTGGAGTCATGCGGAAAGCCGCTAGTAAATCTGTATCTTTTGGTGTATAGTCTGGCGTGTAATAAGTTAAACGATAGTCTTGTACACCAGCCTTGTACCCAGTTTTTGCCTGAGTTTGAGTTTGCGCGTAAGCCATAAATTTCCTAACCTTCAGGAACCAGTTGACGTTTCTTGTTATCAATCACTATATCAGTAAGTGTATAAGTTTTAGTTCCGATCTTTTGACGATCGTGATAAGACTAGTTAATATATGTGTCATAAGTCGGGATCTATACAACCGTAACGGTTATGTGACGACTCTGTAATGAAAAAAATGGCGGCTAGACAAGCTGTCTAACCACCATTTTTTTTGATATTTCGTTTTTACTACCGCTTGCTTAAAAGTCGGCTGGATTTCGTTGTCGATGGGCTTACCCCCTCAACCCCCCTTAAAAAGGCAGGGCTGATCTATTGGGTAGAGAAAAATCTGAAACCCACCTGTAGTTGGGTTGAACGAATGTGAAACCCAACATCTGCACTAACTTACACTTTCTTGGGGGAAAGTAGCATCATCATGTTCCGTCCTTCTTTTTTGGGGAACTGCTGAACCTCAGCGATTTCCTGGAGATCGTTTGCCATGCGGCGGAGGACTTTTTCGGCGAGATCGCTATGTTGGATCTCACGTCCACGGAAGGTAATGGTAGCTTTTACTTTGTCACCGGATTTGATAAATCGATCGGCTTGACTAACCCGTACTTGGTAGTCATGTTCCTCGATCGTGTACCGCATTTTGACTTCTTTGACTTCAGCGGTATGCTGTTTCTTCTTCGCTTCGCGAGCTTTCTTTTCTAGTTCAAATTTATATTTCCCGTAGTCCATAATTCGGCACACGGGTGGGTCGGCTTTGTCGCTAACCAGGACTAAATCTAATCCGTTCTCATCGGCAATTCCTTGCGCTTCTTGGGGGGTGAGAATACCTAGTTGTTCGCCATCGGTACCGATGACCCGAATTTGGGGAAACCGAATCCGTTCGTTGATTTGAGGAAGATCGCGGGTGCGTCTTTTTTCGATGATGGGTGATTTAATAGCTATGGGAGTTTCTGGGGGGTAAGTGGTCGGGTTATCCTCAATTACAGCTAGCTGTAAATTCGGTTTAAACTAAGTTAATTAACATTATTCAGTTTGATATTACTATTTTACCCAAATTGTGAGGAACGAACGCAAAAGTTTAATATTTTTTAAGCTTAATGTGACCGTTTTGGGGTGATGGCTATTCTACATACTACGCCAACGAGACAAGATTTAAACGTATATGCTGCAACCGAGGGATCGCAAGGTCGGAAATCAACGAGATTGGGTGTGGCGGGGTTGGCAAACTCGGTATACTTATCAACGATCGAACGATCGCAATCTCGATGCAGCTCCGGTATTATTACTACATGGTTTTGGAGCCTCGATCGGTCATTGGCAGCACAATATCGAATTTTTATCTGCCCAGCATACTGTTTATGGTTTAGATCTGGTTGGTTGGGGTGGATCGCGGAAACCCAACATTAAATACGATATCAATCTGTGGGTGGATCAAGTCTATGATTTTTGGCAGGCATTTGTCGGTCAACCGATGATTTTGGTGGGTAATTCGATCGGCTCTCTAGTAGCTCTAGTTGCCGCAGCAAGACACCCAGAGATGGCAGCTAGTTTAATTATGGTTAGTTTGCCAGATTTGTCCGCAGAACAGGAAATGATTCCGAAGCCGATCCAACCATTAGTCAATGGACTCAAGAAAGTCATCCTCAATCCGCCCCTATTGCATACCTTATTTCGAGTCGTCAGTCGCCCCCAGGTTGCCCGCAAATGGGCACAGATTGCCTATGCTAATCCCGATCGAGTTACAGACGATTTGATCGACTTATTCCTCACTCCAGCCCAAGAGCGGGAAGCTCCTGCCGCGTTTGTGAAGATTATGCAGGGGATGACTAGCAGCAATTTTTCGCCGAATATTCGCAAGCTGTTACCAGAGCTGGAGATTCCGATGCTATTACTCTGGGGTGATGAAGATCGGATGATTCCGCAGGGAACTGCGGATATCTTGATCAAATTGAATCCATTATTGGAACTAGTGAATCTTGAAGCGGCTGGACACTGCGCCCATCATGAGGTGCCGGAGATTGTAAATAATAAAATTCGCACCTGGCTGGACGCTTTATCAGCAGTGCGAATAGATGAGGAATTAAATAGAAACGCAGTGCATTTCGATCTGCATTACACCATACCAACTAGTAATGTTGCCACTCATAACGAAATTTGGGCAAAAGACAAAGAATAAAGAATGGATCCCTTTATCCCTTGCCCAAACATCACCATTAGTTAAATTGGTGTAGGCTATACCCTTGATTAGCCAACGGTAACTTGGTCGATTGCTACATCAGTAGTGCCAGAAACGCCACTAGCTAGCTCAACCATACGATCAAGAATTTCTTGACTAGGAACAGAACCCTTGAGAACCACACTACTACCAGTTTGAGCTACCCAGAGCGTGTCTACTTCAGTGACAGCAGCATCTTCATCAAAAGCTAGTGCGACACGTTTGGCTAAACCACTTTGGTCGTATTCGCCATTGACTCCGAGACGTTCTGCGGCGATTTCGCCACCATCTGGATCTGTCTCGCCAGCAGCCGCGACGGGGTTGACTTCAGCATTTTCTGGTTTTTCCATGCCGAACATTTTTTTGAAGAAACCCATGATTAAAAGACTCCAGGTAGAAAGATAAATCTTATCTATTATGTCGGTTATTTTGGATCAAATACGCAGATAATTACATTTTTTTTACGATTGTGATAATCATAAATTATGCGAGAATATAAGATTGTGACTAAATAGTAGCAAATAGTTAGGGTTTAGGCTTTAGGAAAAATGCTGCCCGACTCACCCGCCCCCCTCCCCCCTCCCCACTATGAAACATACTCTATCTGTTTTGGTTGAAGATGAAGCCGGAGTTTTGACTCGAATTGCCGGATTATTTGCTCGTAGGGGCTTTAATATCGAAAGTCTGGCGGTCGGACCGGCAGAACTGTCAGGTAGATCGCGTGTCACAATGGTTGTGAATGGTGATGAAAACTCGATCGAGCAACTCACTAAGCAGTTGTATAAATTGGTGAATATCCTCAAGGTATTGGATATCACGGATATTCCTTGTGTCGAACGCGAATTGATGCTACTCAAGGTTAATGCTAGTAGTGCAGATCGATCGGAAATTATTGAACTTGCCAATATCTTCAGAGCACGGGTGGTAGATGCCGCCGAAGATGCGCTCACACTAGAAGTAGTCGGCGATCCTGGTAAGATTGTTGCGATCGTCCAAGTATTGCAAAAATTTGGGATCAAGGAGATTGCCCGCACAGGGAAAGTCGCTCTTTCAAGAGAATCGAAGGTTAATACCGAATCCTTGAAATTGTAACCAATCTAGTTGTCTCAGCTAGTCGTGCTATAATTGTGAAGCAAAGATTAAGTTTCTGTCTACATAGTGTACTAATAGGCATTGGTAGGACAATCCCATCTCTGAATAAGATAAGTCGATCGAACACGACTTAAACTTTTGTCAGCTAGAAGCAGCTCTATAAGTTAATTACGAGTGCTTCAATTCTCCGTCAGCGCAAAGCGCAGGCTTACACCAACATGTAGCGTTCTACCGGAATGAGAGGATCCGCCAACGATAATTCGGTAGCCAGTTTTTAGCACCTTTAGCGAGTGTAAATTATTTTGTCTGGTCTTCTCTCAATTGCAGTTTTAGCTGACTCTACGGATCTGTTGCCGTTATTGAGTCAATATTTGGGTGACGAGCGATATGTATTGACGTACTTTACCAGCCAATTGGAGTTTATCGCTCACATCGAGCTAGTAAAACATGAGATCGATTGCTTAGTGTTCTACTCTCAGCAGCAACTGCTACCCGTCATCAATCATCTTTACGATCGCGGATTAATCTTACCAGTAGTCATCGTTCATCGATTGGTACCGCAGAATTTAGCCCTGCTAGATCTGCCAGATTCGATCGATTTGTCCGTCTCTAGTAGCTATATTTATCAGCCATCCGAAGTGATTTTGGCGGTGACAGAGATGTCTGAGATTGGAGTCGCGATTGACAAAGCCATTGCCAAATTTTTGAACTTAACGCCAATTATCGTGCCAGCATCTGAAGACGCTCCCCCAGCCGAAACTGAGATCGCTATCTCTGAACCAACTTTTCTACTTCAGCAACAACGCCGTCTCGCTCAGAAACTCAATGAGCGATTGGGATATCTCGCCGTTTACTACAAACGCAATCCCCGTTATTTTTTCAGACATCTCGATCGTCAAGAGAAAGGAGAGCTACTCGATCGGTTAAAATCTCAGTATCGCAAGATCATTCTCGACTACTTTGCTGATAGCAGTCAGCTTAACGATCTAATCGATGAATTTGTCAGTGCTATATTCTTCAGAGATCTGGCTGTTTCGGAGATTGTCAAGATTCACATGGAATTGATGGAAGAATTCTCTAATCAGCTAAAATTGGAAGGACGTAGTGAAGATATTTTGTTAGATTACCGTCTTACCCTCATTGACATCATTGCTCATCTCTGTGAAATGTATCGTCGATCGATACCAAGAGAAGTCTCATAAGCGGTTAATTCATGAATTGACCCTCCAAAATGGCTTAAATAATCGAGTCACCACAATCGCTACAGCAACGTTATTTGATAACTATTTCTAACTAATCGAGTCTAAGAATCCACCATTTACAATTAACAGATTAATTTATGACTCCATTAATGAAAACTTATGTCTTAAAGCTTTATGTCGCTGGAAATACACCTAATTCTGTCAGAGCACTCCGAACTCTAAAGAATATCTTAGAAGAAGAGTTTAAAGGCGTATACGCGCTTAAAGTAATTGATGTACTCAAAAATCCTCAACTAGCAGAAGAGGATAAAATCTTAGCAACTCCCACACTATCGAAGGTTCTACCGCCACCAGTACGGAAGATTATTGGTGATTTATCCGATCGAGAAAAAGTCCTGATCGGTTTGGATCTCCTATATGAAGAGTTGTCCGAACGCGACGGGGATTTTTAAAAGAGTAAAGCTATCACAATTATTACCATCTAAATCGATTGCCAAAGTTGAATTAGTTGTTTAGTTATAAAAATTTCAAATTCCGCACCGATCCGTATGAATCAACTATCAGAACTACCGTTAAACCCGCTTGGTGTGCAAAAAATTCATACCATGATCGAGGGTTTTGATGACATCTCTCATGGTGGCTTGCCTGTTGGTAGAACCACAATTCTCAGCGGTACATCAGGAACGGGAAAAACGATGTTAGCCGTTCAATTTATTTACAATGGCATTTCCTACTTCGACGAGCCGGGGATTTTTGTCACCTTTGAAGAATCACCTGCGGATATTATCAAAAATGCCCACAGTTTTGGCTGGGACCTCCAAAAATTAATCGACGATGGTAAACTGTTTATCCTCGATGCTTCCCCCGATCCTGAAGGACAAGAGGTCGTGGGTAACTTCGATCTGTCTGCACTAATCGAGCGGATTCAGTATGCCTTTACCAAATATAAAGCCAAGCGCGTGTCGATCGATTCCGTCACCGCTATTTTTCAACAATACGACGCAGCCTCAGTAGTTAGGCGCGAGATTTTCCGACTCGTCGCCAGACTCAAACAAATGGGTGCTACCACTATTATGACGACGGAACGCGTCGAAGAATATGGCCCTGTCGCTCGATTTGGAGTCGAGGAATTTGTCTCGGATAACGTTGCGATCGTCCGAAACGTACTAGAAGGAGAACGTCGCCGCCGGACAATTGAAATTCTCAAATTGCGGGGTACCACTCACATGAAGGGAGAATACCCATTTACGATTACCAACCACGGCATTAATATCTTCCCATTGGGTGCCATGCGCCTCACCCAGAAGTCCTCCAACGTGCGGGTATCATCTGGAGTCAAAGCCCTCGATGTAATGTGCGGTGGCGGCTATTTCAAGGACTCAATTATTCTCGCGACTGGAGCCACAGGTACAGGGAAAACCCTATTAGTCAGCAAATTCATCGAAGAAGCTTGCATGTCTGGGGAACGGGCGATTTTATTCGCTTATGAAGAGTCGCGAGCACAATTATCACGAAATGCGTCTTCATGGGGCATTGATTTTGAAGGATTGGAGCGAAAAGGATTACTCAAAATCCTGTGTACCTATCCAGAATCAGCCGGATTAGAAGATCATTTACAGACAATCAAATCTGAAATTGCTGATTTTAAACCAGATCGAATTGCGATCGATTCGCTCTCAGCATTGGCACGAGGAGTCAGTAATAACTCTTTTCGTCAATTTGTAATCGGTGTAACGGGTTACGCCAAACAGGAAGAAATTACTGGATTTTTTACCAATACTTCTGACCAATTTATGGGATCGCATTCGATTACAGATTCCCATATTTCGACAATTACCGACACAATTTTGATGCTCCAATATGTGGAGATTCGCGGCGAAATGTCGCGAGCACTAAATGTATTTAAAATGCGCGGTTCCTGGCATGATAAGGGTATTCATGAATACACTATTAGCAAAGATGGGGCAGAGATCAAGGATTCTTTCCGCAACTATGAGGGAATTATTAGTGGTTCTCCTAGTCGGATTGCTGTGGATGAAAAATATGAGTTGTCTAGAATTGTGCGAGCAGTGAGTGACAAAAACGACCAGGATTAACAGGATGATCGGATAAGCAGGATTAGATTGATAGTGGGATGCGGGGCTTTTGGAATTGTTAGGAAGCTTGCGTCCTAACTTTTTGGTGCGTTCACCCTGGATAGATTCTCCACCTAAAATTTTTCAGGTGTTTATTTGTACCGGACGCGATTGTACTCCTCAACCAATCGTCCTTCAGCAACAGATTTTTGCTCCTGAACTAAAAGATTGCCAAATTCGATTAACCGATCGATCGTAAAATGGGGTTTGGGGAAAGTAGGCTTAATTCCATTTGCTGGATTGACTACTTCCATCGCAATTCTTTCTAGTCCTACCTGCGCAATAAAGTCGCGAATTTGCTCATCATATATTCTCGATCTCATCGCCGCAAAGAAATCAACAGCTTGATCTGGGAATCGATCGACTAAATCTATAATTTCCCGATGTGAGATATAATCCGGCGCAAATACACCGCTCACAATCCCAATTTTATCCTCACGAGTTGGTACCCAATAAAACTTTTCCATCCGCCCATCTCGCACTAGGGGCGCATATAAAGTAGACAAATCGTTACCTGTCAAAATAATTGGAATCCGAGGCAAAGGAGTCGAATCATAACTACCTGGTAACTGCACATTTGTCGGATTATCTGCAATATTCATCAGTGTCGCATTTACCAACTGCGTATTGACAGTATATTGCGTTCCCTGGTCGAATCTGCCCGCACCAGCATCGATATCATTAATTACTAATACCGCCATTCTACCACGAATCTTAATGATTTCCGCAGCCTCCCGATATCGCAACCGAATCAATCGCGCCGAATCACCCGCATCGGGACTTTCCAATTCCCCCGCCGAAATATGGATTGCTTCCACCTTCATGAGATCGAATACCAATTCGCACTGAAAGGTTTTCCCCTCGCCTTTACGCCCATGTACGCCCAAGATTAGCGGCACTTTCACCCCTGGGAGATCTAGAAAGTTTTTGGTGATGTGTACGGCTAGTTTATCAAGAAAAGCTGGCGCGATGTAGTAATTCATTTGGAGATGGGAGATGGGAGCGAAAAGTGCGGTCTTGGGGTTTCCCCAAATAGAGCACCTTTTCAAGACAGATGGGAGATAAGCCTAAAGCTATGACTTATTTTAAACTTACATAGCGCAACCCAATCAAGATCGAGATTTGATCGCCATTTGCTGGTATTGTAGATCTGAGAAAATCTGAGTTTAAAAGATAAACAACATGGGGACGACTTACCAGCGGGTATTGCTCAAGTTGAGTGGGGAAGCTTTGATGGGCGATCTTGGCTATGGAATCGATCCAAAAATTGTGCAAGACATCGCCCAAGAAGTATTAGAAGTCGTCGCCACTGGGGTGCAAGTCGCCATTGTCGTTGGTGGCGGAAATATTTTCCGTGGAGTCAAAGCTTCGGCGAAAGGGATGGATCGCGCTACGGCTGACTACATGGGGATGATTGCGACTGTGATGAACGCAATGGCTCTCCAAGACGCGCTAGAACAGAAAGGGGTACAAACTAGAGTCCAAACAGCGATTGCGATGCAAGAAGTCGCTGAACCCTATATCCGTCGTCGGGCGATTCGCCATCTCGAAAAAGGTCGGGTAGTAGTATTTGGAGCTGGTTCTGGTAATCCATTCTTTACCACCGATACGGCGGCTGCACTACGAGCTGCGGAAATCGATGCAAATGTGATTTTCAAGGCGACGAAAGTTGATGGGGTATATGATTCCGATCCCAATGTTAATCCCGATGCAAAACGGTTTGAAAGCCTCACTTTTAGTCATGTTTTAAACCAAGACTTACGAGTGATGGATAGTACGGCAATTGCGATGTGTCGCGAGAATGATATTCCGATTATTGTCTTCAATTTATTTGAACGTGGGAATATTCAGAAAGTGGTAGCTGGTGAGAAAATTGGTACTTATGTAGGAGTTTCTTGTGAAATTTGCTGATGTTGATGGTCATATGCAGAAAGCGATTGAATCAGTTCAACGCTCATTTAATACGATTCGGACTGGACGCGCTAGTGCTAGTTTACTCGATCGGATCTTGATCGATTATTATGGTAGTCCCACACCATTAAAGTCTCTGGCGAATATCGGCACACCGGATTCAACCACGATTACGATTCAACCATTCGATCGTAGCAGTTTGAGTACGATCGAGAAAGCGATTTCGCTCTCCGATATTGGTTTGACTCCCAATAATGATGGTTCGACAATTCGCTTGAATATCCCCGCTCTCACGGGCGAACGTCGCAAAGAATTTGTCAAACAGGCGGGTAAATACGCCGAAGAAGGTAAAGTTTCGGTGCGGAATATTCGGCGCGATGCGATCGATTATGTCAAAAAACAAGAGAAAGCTAGCGAAATATCTGAAGATGAATCTAAAGATCTCCAAGATAAAATTCAGAAGCTAACTGACAAATACGGAGCTAAAATCGAACAGGTATTAGCCGAAAAAGAAAAGGATATTCTAAAAGTCTAAACCCCAACACCGTAGGGTACATTACTGCGAGAGCGGCGTTTTTATGTCTAGGGTTCCCCCCGTAACCGAGAGCCTCTCCAACCGGAGATAGAAAAAAGCGACGCACACAAACGGGAGGTTCCCTCCTGTTTGTGTGCGTCAAGACAACGACAAGACAGCATAACGCACCATCCCACCAAACTTGCTTATGAAAATAAAAGTAATTGAAAATTTCGATGGTAGTTTTACACTCGATCGAGAAATACAGTCAATCTTATTTAGCTTACTGACTGGTGAAAAATTTCTCCAACAAGTCGCAGAACAAGCTAATTGTCAAACAATAACATTTACAGAAATACTATTTCAGCCAGTCCCATATAGTCCAGGTACACCAAAAGGAATGCCAGCAGAATTGGAAAAATATCACCAATCTCCAGAGTATCTAATTATTAATGTACCACCTAATTTTATGTTCGCCGCAAAGATTTTTCAACCAAGTCGCTTGTGTGCAATTTATCAGAGGCTTTAGGCTTTAGGTTTGAATTCCCATCTCCCATCTCCCATCTCCCATCTCCCATCTAATTATGTCATCGAGTAGCGATATTCCCAGTTTAGAGAGCTTGGAGTTTTTAGCATATATTGACGATGAGGGCGAATTACCTCAGAGCCTCCAAAGTCAGGTTGGTATTTATGCGATCTTCGATCGATCTCAAATTTTACAATTTGTTGGGTACTCACGAGATATTTATCTGAGTCTCAAACAACATCTTGTCAGACAGCCAGAATCTTGTTATTGGGTCAAGGCTACCACAATCGATCGACCAAATCGAACATTCCTCGAAAGTGTCCAAACAGCCTGGATTGCTGAAAATGGTAGTGTACCGACTGGAAATGGTGAGGCTCACTCTCTCTGGTTAGACCCCATTGCCACCAATTATGCCATGACAACCGCCGAAAGTGACAGTTTTGGGGATTTGGATGGTTTAGCTCAAATCAAGCTGCTCAAGCAAGTCGCCAGACGTGTAGAGGAAAATATTTTAGCCAAACTCCAACAACGCGGTGTCAAAACTGAAATCCGCTTCAGTCCGAAACTAAAAGAGCAAGGTTTCCTAGATCTGAAATAATCAAGATCGTATATTGCAGCAACATATAAATATTAGTAATAGCATAGATCTCAGGGTTCCCTTTATGGGAACCCCTACACAATTTACCTGTAGACAAATTCACTACTTATTACTTATCACCTATTACTTATTACTTAATTAATCATCCCTTACCACCAGTCAAGCGTTTCAGGCGCATAGTTTGTAAAAACCAGTAAAAGATGGCACCTGGGAGCGAAAATAACAACCACAGTGGCGATAATATGAAAGCCAAAATTATGCCACCAATAGCGGTGGTAGCACCTAACAATTGAAATAAAATAATACGCGGTCGTCTATGCACAGCACCGAGTTTGATACTACCACCTTGAAGCCACCAGTAAATTGACTGTAAACCACCATCTAGCCAGTGATAAAGTGGATAGCGGATTGCGGGAGTATTCGCAGAGGTCCTAAATGCTTGAACTAGTAAATTTCGCAAAGTTAGTACAATGGTGGTGCCGAAGTTAATCAGTGTAACCAATGGCATATTTTCCCATAGTTTATCAACACCAATCTGATATTGATTGCGGAAAAAGTTCTGCTGCTGTGTCGCTAAATTAGTCAGAGATTGATGGATAATACGGGCGATTGTATTTGGATTGGATGGCAATAAAGAATCTACTGGGTTGAAATTTCGATGATTAATTGATGGTTGTATATCTCGAGACAATCGCCACCATCCAGGTTGTTCATCCATACCTTCGATAACGGAATGAACATCACTAGTCAATATTTCTCGATGTCCAGCAGCCACGAGATTTGCTAGAATTTTGCGAAGTTCGATTCGATCAATTCGTAAGCCAGGTTGAGCTAAGTACGCGAGATGTTCGATGATTATTTGGCGTTCATTTCCAGTTAAGTGAGGGAGTGATTCCGTCAGCAGCCAGTCCAAATACTGGGCTTGGCTACAATTGGCTCTATTCGTTTCTCGTTGGACAAAGTTCGCAAAATTAGTTACAGATTTGGGGGTGATAATTCCTTCGAGGATGCAATTTAAGCCATCTAAACGTCCCCATAAGAGATCGTTCGATCTCCATGATTTTTTAAATACTCCACCGATATTATATAGTTTATCTCCGCCTAATTTATCCTGAACATTTTTACCATTACCCATGCCCAATTGAGAATTGTCGGGACTAATACAGATGGGGTTGATGATTTCTTTTTCGTTTAAACTAGTGAGATATTCAAATGGATATAATTCTCGATCGACAACTTCAAAAATGTTCCAGTATTGTAGCAATCGATCGGTGTATTGATTATCCGATCTTTCGATAATAACTTTTGCTGCTAGATTAATTTGTTTAAGAATACTCGGAAAGCTTTGATTAGAATTATTATCATATTCTAGTTGTTTATCAGTCCAAATTAATCGACGCAGATCGTGACTTTGTTGAAGCTCGGCAATTCGTTGTTTAAATTGCGCAAAGATGCTCGAAATTCGAGTTTGTGATAGCCAGCGATCTCGGTCATTATCTGCGGCTAATGCGGGTAAATCAATCCAGAAATAAATTGGAATAGTTTCGAGATGAGTACCAGATGTATCGTGTGGTACGAATGTCTGAAATCTCGTACCGTCGAGCATGAATCGATGCAATCGGAAGATAAGTTCGTAGACTAATACACGCAGTTGTCGATCATTTGCTTGTTGATTGATGAGATAATAAAAATGATTACGCACAGCTCGATCTCGCAATAATAGATCGAAGCTAGCTCTGACCACTTCTAGCAATTTGATATTGCAACTTAATTGCTTCGACAAATGTTCGAGTTGTTGCCGAACACTTAATTCAAGTTTTTTAGACAGCAAATCTGTCACTTTATCAATTAGATAAAAATGTTGACGAACACTATATTCAACGTCTAAATCTACCACTTGTGACTCGAACCGATCGAGTAATTTGTGATGATGAATTCGATCTTGGCTACTGGTAAATTTACTAATTAAGATCCGATCAATCTTATCCAGAATAGCTGAGTACTGAGTATTCTGCGATCCCAGATCCGCCTGGAGCAAGAGTGGTAAATTTCGATCGCGAAAATCGAATAATCTACCCCGTAGATAAATTTGTGATTGAGTGCGATCACTACCTTCTAAGAGTTGCTGAGATTCAATTGCAAATTCTGCTCGATCGATCAATGTTTGATACCGACGCACCTTATGATTGTGTTCCTGAATTGTGCGTAGATCGTTGGTAATACTCTGTTGAATTGGAATCGATAAAAATGCCGTTTGGAGCATTTGCTCGACCCGTGCTTTTTTCTTGCGTTCTACTTGGATATTTTCACTTAACCGATCTGGGTTGGGATCGACATAAAATAATTTGCGTTGACTCGATCGATCCGGTAATCGATAATATGCTTCCTTCATCAGACAAGTCAAGGGTGCATTGTCGAGTAAACCTCCATCCAGAAAATACAATTTATCCCCTCGATCTTGGGATAGATTTGGAGCATAAGGTTTTGTTAATCTGCCCCACGTCACCAACTGACAATCTACCAAATTTTGGCGATCCTGAACATCCACTTCAACTAATGGAAAAATCACGGGAATTCCCGCTGTAATCTGACACAATTTGACTAAAGCTTGACAGGTATCATTGGCAGTTCTCGGCAAAGTTGGATCGCAATAATAAGGATTAAATGGTTCTTTGCGTCCCTGACGATGTTTGAGCCGAAAGATGGCTCGATGATTTTTTGAGCCGAGATTGATTTTATGATCGTCTAAGACTCGATCTACTTTACCAAAATAATCAGTTCCAGCGATCGCTAGATCTAATTCTTTGGTGGTTGAAAGCCATTCTTGCGGCGATCGTGGTAATTTACGATCGACCCCTTTCATCAAAGCTGCAACTAAGCCCCGTTGATTTTCCAGAGGAGAGGCTCCTCCAAAAAAACTTTCGCCATTAGCTCCCGCAACTTGAGTTTTGAATAGATTAGGCTGTCGGAGTAATTTGAGCAAATCGCCACTATTGCGCCAAATACTGGCAAATTCACTAAAGTCTACTATTTCGCGGTCATTACTGTTGGCAATCGCATAAGCTAGTAAAATACCATTGACACCACCTGCCGAACTTCCGGAAATTACATCCACGACTAAATCGGCATCCGTCAGGGCTTTGACTAATTTATAGAGACCGCGACCTCGGATGGCATGATAAAATTCTTGGCAAATACCATGAGTGTAGATCGCCAAGGATAAACCACCATAGACTACCAAACCCAACTGCATTTCACGCAAAAACTTTGGCTGATAATAGCTACGTTGATTAGACATGATTGCAAATTACGCGCAATATACGGAGCAAGGGTTCGGGGTGTAAATTAGGATTGGGTTATTTCGGTTGAGCATCGCTGTTGGTGGAAGAGCACGCAATGCACAGGCTGCGCCAATGGATCGCTTTCGATTCATCAGCCACTAGCCAAATATTGATAATCACCACGATCATTATTACTATTTTAACAGATGATTTGGTAACTATTATTACACGGCGCAACTGCATGTGATGAGGATGTGCGGATTTTCGATATTTTCGACGAAATGCCCAAATTGTGGCAAGCTAAAGAGGAGAACTCGATCGCCAACGAGTCCCTGTAGCAGATAATTGCATCCAAACCCTTACCGTTGCTTGTATATGCAGACCCTTCCAGCACCCACTCAGTCCGCTTACAGTAATTTAGGTACAGATACCACGATTCATCGCCGGAAGACCCGTCCTGTAGCGGTTGGAAGCATCATTATCGGTGGCACTCATCCCGTCGTCGTTCAGTCGATGATCAATGAGGATACACTCGATATTGATGGTGCAGTAGCTGGAATTCGCCGTCTCCATGAGATTGGCTGTGAAATCGTCCGCGTAACCGTCCCCAGCATGGCTCACGCCAAAGCTTTGGCACAAATTAAACAACAACTCATCGATACATATCAACTCGTCCCCCTCGTCGCCGATGTTCACCACAATGGGATGAAAATCGCGTTAGAAGTTGCCAAACACGTAGACAAAGTACGTATCAATCCTGGCTTGTACGTATTCGAGAAACCCAAACCAGATCGCACTGAATATACCCCTACGGAGTTTGCGGAAATTGGCGACAATATTCGCGACATGCTCGAACCATTAGTCATCTCGCTCCGCGATCAAAACAAAGCGATGCGGATTGGAGTCAATCATGGTTCCCTCGCCGAACGGATGCTATTTACCTATGGGGACACACCCGAAGGGATGGTAGAATCGGCCCTAGAGTGTATCCGCATTTGTCGATCGTTTGACTTTCACAATCTCGTCATCTCGATGAAAGCTTCCCGCGTCCCCGTGATGGTAGCCGCCTATCGATTGCTCGCGCAACGGATGGATGCAGCCGGAATGGATTACCCCATTCACTTGGGAGTCACAGAAGCTGGCGATGGCGAGTACGGACGAATTAAATCTACTGCGGGAATTGCCACACTACTAGCCGAAGGAATTGGCGATACCCTGCGCGTATCTCTCACCGAAGCTCCCGAAAAAGAAATTCCCGTCTGTTATAGTATTCTTCAATCCCTAGGATTGCGGAAAACAATGGTAGAGTATGTCGCCTGTCCTTCCTGTGGACGGACATTATTTAACCTCGAAGAAGTCCTCCATCAAGTTCGATCTGCTACCAATCATCTAGTCGGCTTGGACATAGCAGTAATGGGCTGTATTGTCAATGGACCTGGCGAAATGGCCGATGCAGACTATGGTTATGTCGGTAAAACACCTGGATATATCTCCCTATATCGCGGTCGCGATGAGATTAAACGAGTGCCAGAAGCCGATGGTGTAGCTGAATTGATTGCTTTAATTAAATCAGACGATCGATGGGTTGAGCCAGAATAAATCGATCGATCTTAGTAGTGACTAAAGTCATTGGTACAAGCTATGATGATGTGTTAGATTAAAAATAATATCGCCACAGTACTTTTCCGTTTCCTGCTAATTTCTGATAAATCATGAAGATCCAAAAAAATGGGCTAGTTATTGGGGCAACGGCATTAGTCCTCACAGCAGTAGCAGTTACTGGTGCGGGGCTTCATCTTCCCAAAGGGGTGGCATTCTTCAAAGATAGTCCGAAAGAACTAGTAGACGAAGTGTGGCAAGTCGTCGATCGATATTATGTCGATGGCACCTTCAATCAGAAAGACTGGCGGGCAATCCGCAAGCAATACCTTCAAAAAAATTATAAGAGCAAAGAAGAGGTCTACAAAGCGACTCGTCAGATGCTCAAAAATCTTGGCGATCCTTATACCAGATTCATGGATCCCAAAGAGTTTCGGGATCTTCAGGTCGAAACTTCAGGTCAGTTGATTGGGGTCGGAATTCAACTCAGCCAAAATGAGAAAACTAAAAAGCTGGAAGTAATCGCGCCGATCGAAGATACTTCAGCCTCGAAAGCTGGGATTTTATCTAAAGATATTATCACCAAAATTGATAGTAAAAGTACTGCGGGCATGGATGTCAATCAAGCAGTACAACTAATTCGCGGCAAAGAAGGGACTAGCGTCAAACTAACCATTCAACGCGACGGTAGTCAAACCCTGGAATTTAATCTGTTACGTCAACAAATTGAGATCCACCCCGTCGAAGCGAAATATCGTCCCAAAGAACTTGGCGGTATCGGTTATATTCGGCTCAAACAATTTAGTGCCAACGCCGCGACTGAAATGGGTACAGCCCTTGGCAAACTTGAAAGCCAAGGTGCAACAGGATACGTCCTCGATTTGAGATCGAATCCAGGCGGGTTATTGTACGGGGCGATCGATATCGCGCGGATGTGGTTAGATGAAGGTAAAATCGTTTCCACTAAAAACCGTCAAGGTACTGAAGACGCTAATGCCGCCAACCATACCGCCATCACCAAGAAACCCCTCGTCATCCTCGTCGATGGTGGCTCCGCCAGTGCGAGTGAAATCCTCTCCGGTGCGCTTCAGGACAACAAACGCGCCCAACTAGTCGGTACAACAACCTTTGGCAAAGGCTTGGTGCAATCGGTGCGTCCTCTCAGCGACGGTGCGGGAATGGCGGTGACAATTGCTAAATACTATACCCCTAGCGGCAAAGATATCAATCACGCCGGAATCAAGCCAGATGTCGAAATCAAACTAAGCAAAGCTCAAATCAAAGAACTGGTTAAAGATCGGACTCGATTTGGAACTGCTGCCGATCCGCAGTATGCCAAAGCAGTCCAAATATTGCAAGCCACCATCGCTGCTAATGGTAATTCTGCCCAAAAAAAGTAGATAGCGGTTTACCGACGGATGTTGCGAACGTTCCTGCTGTCGCAAACGTTCCTCCGGTGGAGGATTCGTCGTGTAAACTAGAGTCTAAATCCGATTGTTCGATCGAGCAATCAGTCAACGATCTGACTAATCACTATCTTACGAGGGCGTTATATTACCTGTGGTTTACTGCAAAAGAGTAAGCTGATTATGTTAATAAGTGCGTGTTTGAGCAATAACAGGCTCTAGATTTATATCGACAAGTATCTATATAGATACTTGTCGATATAAATGTAGAAAATACTAATTACTTTGCAATAACCAAACACCGCTATTGGTGATGCCGGAATCATCGGGAGTCACTAATAGAAAATGTAAGCCATGTACCAGGAGTTTTCGAGCTTCAAAGAGTTTAGCCGCTTGACTGACTTCAGGATCGTTGAAAGTTAGCATCACCCATCGATCTGCTAAACCTGCATCTAAGACTAAACCCCCAGGATCGTCGCCCAAATAATTGAGACTGACAGGAGCTATTTCAGCCATCCACCGCGCTAACCGCATCGATTGCCTGCCGCCATAGATAATTACGCCAGGGACAGCTACATTAGATCCTAGCCCCCAATGGGGAGGTAATAAATAATCTGGCATCGAAACGATCGGAATCGGTCGATCTGCAAAATCTGATACTAATTGTCCGGCTGTCAGCGTCACAAATTGCCATTTGTCACCAACTAAATAATCGGGAATCGGTAATGGTGGGGGTGATTCTATTAGTAATGGTTGATAATTAGAATTACCATAACTCTGAGCCTGTTGGTGCAATAACTTTTTCAGCGCAATCGTCCGCCGCGTTGCTACAACTTCAATGCCTAGTTTCGCGCCAGCAGTCTGGATTAGACCAAAACTTTGCGGTCGAAAAACTTGGATTATTTTATGTAGATCATCAGTCATAGCTAATTTTATCTGGGCTGCAATCCAATCAGAATTAACCTGCTTTTGCGGACAAATCGCCGTATGATACCATCCTCCATCCGCAGCACAAATAACCAGTTCCCAAAGAATTTCTCCATGTTCATTTTGTTGCGGACGACTAGAAATATCTGCTTGTAAAATGGTCATGGGGGAGATGGGAGATGGGAGATGGGGAGTTTGTCCGTAACATGTCGATCGAGTAGATTGAGAGTATTTACAAGGGATACCTGTCAGCAACCCCTACAGATTATCCCAAATCCACAGACCAATAATACTTATGACCGATCGAGATCTGCCTGTAGCTGTGGTAGCCAGCGAAGTTGCACCACGAGTCAAACCATCGAACTATCCAGAGCCATTCGCATCGCGGATGGTGGGTAGAGAAAAACGTGCTCTGGGGGATTTGTTTGGCTTGGCAAATTTTGGAGTGAATCTGACAAGGCTTGCACCTGGTAGTGAGTCAGCATTGCGCCATGCTCATACCAAGCAAGATGAATTTATCTATATTCTACAAGGTGATCCGGTGTTAATTACCGATGCTGGCACAACCCAACTAGCACCAGGGATGTGCGCAGGATTTAAAGCTGGAAATGGCAATGGACATCAGTTAATTAATCGTACCAGCGAAGAAGTAGTTTATTTAGAAATTGGCGATCGGAGTATCGATGATGCGGGTATCTATCCCGATGACGATCTTCAAGCACTATTTGGCGATGGCAAATGGGAGTTTACTCACAAAGATGGTTCGCCATATTGAAAGTAAGCATTCGATCGTCAACAGCGGTAAACTTAAACTTGTTAAAAGCCTCATAGTTACAATACCCAGCATGGACATCACCTGGCAATCGGTTAAAACATACACAGATATTCTTTATCATAAAGCCGATGGCATCGCCAAAGTGACGATAAATCGTCCTGAAAAGCGGAATGCTTTCCGCCCACAGACGGTATTTGAGATGTATGATGCGTTTTGTGATGCGCGGGAAGATACCAGTATTGGGGTAGTGTTGCTGACAGGTGCAGGCCCCCATACAGATGGTAAATATGCCTTCTGTTCTGGCGGCGATCAATCGGTGCGCGGACATGGGGGTTATCAGGGCGCAGACGGGATTCCGCGTCTAAATGTACTAGACCTTCAAAGATTGATTCGATCGATGCCTAAGGCGGTAATAGCCCTGGTTGGGGGTTATGCGATCGGGGGTGGTCATGTTTTGCATTTAATTTGCGATTTGACGATTGCGGCTGATAATGCGATTTTCGGGCAAACGGGACCGAAAGTCGGTAGTTTTGACGGTGGGTTTGGCGCGAGTTATTTGGCGAGAATCGTCGGACAAAAGAAGGCGCGGGAAATCTGGTATCTGTGTCGTCAATATGACGCTCAAGCAGCATTAGATATGGGTTTGGTTAATTGTGTCGTACCGATCGATCAATTGGAAGCAGAAGGGATACAATGGGCACAGGAAATTTTAGCCAAAAGTCCGATCGCCATTCGCTGCCTCAAAGCCTCACTCAATGCCGATTGTGATGGACAAGCAGGTTTACAAGAATTAGCTGGTAATGCCACTTTACTCTACTACATGACCGAGGAAGGTGCTGAAGGTAAGCAAGCATTCCTCGAAAAGCGACAACCCAATTTCCGCCAGTATCCCTGGTTGCCTTAATTTGCCAGAAATAGGGGAACCCGACGGGTGCGAGCCGCTGGTGCAAGATGTGAGTATACCGATGAACGATCGATTAAAATTTATTTAGTCTGCCAATATTGATAAGCAGTATACGCCATCGTCACGACACCAGTAATAATCGCTGACTCATCCACGATAAATTGGGGATGATGGAGCGGATAATTCTTGGCATCCTGGACACCTACCCCCAATCGAAACATCGCTCCTGGCGCGTGTTGGAGGTAGACAGAGAAGTCTTCGGCACCGAGAGATGCTTCGGGTAATATTTGGACTCGATCGATCCCCCATGCGGCTCTAGCTGATGATTCGAGCATCTGTGTCAAGGCGATATCATTTTGGACTGAGGGCACGCCGCGCCGATAATTTACTTGACATTTTGCCCCATACGTTCGACAAATATTGGTGACAATCTGCTCGATCCAACTGGGGAGTGTTGCATGAGTGTCAGGATGGAGCGATCGAACCGTACCGGATAACTCGACTCGATCGGCGATAATATTCGGAGCGCGTCCACCGCTAATCGTACCAATGGTGAGGACGATCGGGCGTAATGGGTTCTGGGTGCGGCTAATTGCCTGCTGAAGCCCCGTAATTACTTGGGAGGCAATCCAGATCGCATCTACAGCTTCATGGGGTCTCGCACCATGTCCAGACTCGCCGATAATGGTAATGTCTAAGTCATCAGCCGCCGCTGTCAACGCGCCATACCTAATCCCGATCGAGCCTGCTGGAATCGATGGAAACACATGGAGGGAGAAAATACTATCCACGTCGTTCATCACCCCGTCAGCGACCATCCAGGTGGCACCCTGGGCGATTTCTTCAGCGGGTTGAAAGATAAATCGTGTTCTGCCTGGTAGTTCGACACCCAATTGGGCGAGAATCATCGCCGTGCCCAATCCCACGGTAGTATGGACATCATGGCCGCAAGCGTGCATTACGCCTTGATTTTTGGAGCTAAATGCCAATCCTGTATTCTCGACGATTGGCAGTGCGTCCATATCAGTCCGAATTGCCAATAATCGATCGTCTGTACCTGCACCAGCAAGTTCGCCGACAACTCCAGTTTTGCCGATGGCTTCTTGGGGATGCAATCCAGCCGCTGATAATATTCCGGCAATATATGCAGATGTCTGATATTCTTTTCCGCTCAATTCTGGATGTGCATGAAGATGACGGCGAATTTCAATCAGTCGGGGTGCGAGTTCGGTCGCGATGGCATGAATTCGATCGAGCATTGGGAAAGGGGGAAGGGGGTAGCTGGGAGCTGGGAGGGCAAGACCATCGCTCACAATAGCAAGGGGTGATTCAATTGATGTATGCTGAATACTATGGCAGATCAAAATGAAACAATATTGGGCTTCGATCCGGGGAAGGATAAATGCGGCGTAGCTGTGATGGATGGCAGTCGAGCTTTACTTTATCATCAAGTATTGTTGACAGCCGAGGTAATTCCTCAAATTAGTGATTTATCTCAGCAGTATAGCGTCAGTCGGGTCGTTATGGGCGATCAAACCACTGCGAAACAATGGAATCAGAAATTAACGACAGCGTTTCCTGATTTACCGATTTCTTTAGTTGACGAACGATATAGTAGTTTAGAGGCACGCGATCGATATTGGCAAATGTACCCAGCTAATTTTCTCACTAAATTGATTCCCAAAGGAATGCGTCAGCCGCCACGTCCGATCGACGATCTTGTTGCTATTATTTTAATCGAAAGATATTTGAAATTAATAATCAATAATTAATAATATTAATTATTAATTATTACCTAACATCTGCATCTACCTAATTAGATCGAAGCTCAATGCATACTTGGAACTCCAATTCCTGACCATTGCTTGTTGTTGGATAATATTTTGAACAGCCTTGCGAAGATTTTGAGTATCAATGGGGGATAATGGAATTTTTTGGGGTTCGGCTCCTTGAGCGTTGAGTAAGGCTAATACACCTAAAGTAACTGTCAGTTCATCGCTCTCAACTGCGTCATCACCGAGCATCTCATTCACAAATCCCAATGGAACTTCCATTGTGCAATTAACCACTCGTTTAGCATCATTACTCAAATGTGCTTTAGCTAAATTAACAGCTAACGCTGCGGGGGTAATCGAAGCAGACTGATGGGATTTGATGAAAATATTCATCCCTAATGTTCTTGCTCGATCCTCTAAGTCCATCAACTCTGGTTCGGATAGTTTAAAGTGTAAAAGTGGCAATTGACCAATTTTTGTACATTTTGGCAAAAAAACTGAGTCATGCTCATTATGTCCGCCAATTACTGTTGAGACAACCTGCTCTCTCGCCACACCAAGAGCTTTGGAAATCAATGTTTCATAGCGGGCAGCCTCTACAGCAGTACCTACTCCAATCACATTCCTGGACTCAAAACCTCCAGCATTTTTTAGGATATAGACCATCCCTTCAACGGGGTTAGTCATCGTGACAATTAAAGTATTTTTAGATATATTTTTAGCTAATTTTGAGGCGATTTCACACAGAATAGGAGTGTTGTGCTCAATCAAACTATTTCTGTTTTTTGTGGCAGCAAGGACTTCATTGGGAACGCTGGCTGTGACAATAATCGAGTCAGCTTGTTCGAGAGTTTCGTAATTTGTAGTAAAGATTGGGCGAATATCCGAACCTAGTTGCGCAGGGAAATAATCATCTTCTAGTGCCTGTGCTTTGTCTGGATTTCTTACCACGACAACTGGTTGAATATTTTCACGCAACAACAAATCGACGATTTTACTGGCAATATTTCCATACCCAATTACACCAATCTGATTTCTAGACATCGAGAAACTCTCCATTAAAAAATCCAGAACTCTATAATTAAGCTACGATTTGGATAATATTGCTCTACCTCTGCCAGTTGTTGTGTTGTGATTTCCTGGATCTTGCTACAAATTGGTGTAAATACAATCGGAATTGAAATAGATTCCTGGCAGTATTTTTGCGCTGCTGCCAACATTTCTAGCGATTGTTCGATCGAGATGAGATGGATTGAATCTAGCGGATAAATAGCTAAAAGTTGCTTGACAATCTCAACCAGTAGAATGCCATTGCCGGAACCAATATCAATAATTGTCGGACAAGTACTTGAACTAGGTGGTGGAATTCTTTTGGCAAAACTGGTAATCGCCTTTAGCGTTCCAGCCATTTGAGCTGCATACAAATCTGTCTGAGTCCAGACACCATAGGGATTAGTCTCAGAGCCGGATTGATCTATCAACAATCGAAAGCCTCCCAAAACTTTAGTTGGATATTCCCTATGGTAACGAGTGAACTACCCACCGTCAATCAGAGTACCGTGATGATAGGGGCTTCCAGCTTCGCGGGGAATCGCATCTGTCAAGACCGAAATCTTTCCAGGTTGACTTACATTCCCTCCACTGGCAGCAGCACTTTAAAAGGACGATGGTTGATGACGGATCAGATTGAGATACTCTTCTCTGGTGCGTTGATCTTCTTGGAATGCACCCAACATCGAACTAGTTACTGTCCATGCTCCAGGCTTTTGGACACCGCGCATGACCATGCACATATGGCTGGCTTCCATGACTACAGCTACACCTCTAGGCTCTAATACTTCTTGGAGTGCTTCGGCGATTTGGCGGGTAAGTCTTTCTTGTACCTGCATCCGACGGGAGTACATATCCACAATTCTGGCAAGTTTACTCAATCCTACCACTTTTTGGTTAGGAATATAAGCAACGTGCGCTCTACCCATGAACGGTAACATGTGATGTTCACACATACTGAAGAAGTTGATATCGCGAACTAAGACCATCTCGTTGTGACCTTCATCGAAGATCGCACCATTGATGATGTCATCTAACGACTGCTTATAGCCACTAGTCAGGAATCGCATCGATTCGGCTACCCGTTTCGGAGTCTTTAATAAACCTTCTCGATCTGGATCTTCACCTACACCTAAAATGATCTGGCGGACTGAATCCATCATGTCTTCGAGGCTGACTTCTGGCTCGTGAATTGTGACTGGCTCACCGTTGTGGGTATTGCGATCGGGTCGAGGGTTAACATTAAGTTTATCGTTGCTGATAGTCATGTTCGATCTGAATAAATTTAGAAATAAAAGTAGTCGAAGCTTTGGTGGTAGATGAGTGATGAATTACAATGCTCCGCCACTGGGCATGATTGTTAGTTCTTCAACTACTGCACCAGCAGGGGCGAGAACAGCGTAGAGGATGCCTTCAGCAACTATTTCAGGTGTCAGCATAGCAGACCGATCGAAGTCGGCTTGTACGGTATCGGTGTCCCAAATGGGCGTATTAACCGATCCTGGACAAATCGCTGTCACCCGAATGCCATTTCCCCGCTCTTCTGCCGCAATGGCTTGGGTGAGTGCCATTAAGCCAAATTTACTGACGGAATAGATGCCCCAATTTGGAAATACCTGCTTTCCGGCGATCGAGGAAATATTCACAATTACTCCAGATTTCCGCTGGCGCAAATGAGGTAAGATCCCCTGTACACACTGGAAAACGCTGGTCAAATTCAAGTCGATGACTTTTTGCCAATCAGCTAATGGACTATCCGCGATCGATCCGGTATATGCCATCCCGGCATTATTGATCAGGATGTCTAAATTTTCGGATTCTGCGGCAATTTCGGCGATTTTCGCTGACACTCGATCGAGTTCTGATAAATCTACCACGTAGGTTTTGGCTGTCACGCCTACAGCTTCCGCTGCTTGCGCTACGGCTGTTAATTTATCCTGCGAACGACCTACCAATGCGAGGTTGATTCCTGCTTTGGCAAATGCTAAGGCGGTGGCTTTGCCAATTCCACTACTCGCTCCTGTAATTAATGCCGTTCGATTAGTTGTTGCGATCGAAATCATCTATTCCAGAGGTGTTGCCCTGTCAAGAGCAATATGTAAATTTTTGTTACGGCTTTATTATAACAGTTATTTTTGTGGTGGGGGATCGCGATCGAACTATTGGCTGTTCTCATCGTAGGGTGTGTTACGGCGGAGCCTAACGCACCAACCGCGACAGCATAACGTAACAACCGCGACGGCATAACCCACCAGAAATGTTGCTGGGGTTGGGCGGGTTTGCAATTAAATTTATTGCGTTGTTTTAGATGGTTGGCATAAACCCGCCCCTACGGATCAACTACTCATTAAATACTCCCATCTGGCGGAATTTGTCGTATCTGAGCGATTTGAGTTGGCTGGGTTCGAGCAATTGCAATTCGTGGATATTCTTGACAATTGCCTCTTTGAGTACTTCTGCTGCCCGAATTGAGTCGGCATGTGCGCCGCCTAAAGGTTCTGGTAAAATTTGGTCGAGAATGCCCAAATTCTTGAGATCCTTGGCGGTGATTTTTAATACTTCCGCAGCTTGGGGCGCTTTTTTGGCATCCTTCCAGAGAATTGAGGCACAGGCTTCGGGACTAGCGACATAATAGACAGAATGTTCAAACATCATTAATCGATCGCCAACACCAATCCCTAATGCGCCGCCAGAGCCACCTTCTCCGATTACCGTACAAATAATTGGCACTTCTAACCCAAACATCTCCCGCAGATTATAAGCGATCGCTTCACCCTGACCTAATTCCTCTGCCTCCAGCCCTGCCCAAGCCCCAGGAGTATCGATAAAAGTTACAATTGGCATTCCAAACCGATTGGCATGTTCCATCAGTCTCATTGCCTTGCGGTAGCCACCTGGCGCAGCCATCCCAAAATTTCGGGCGACATTATCTTTTGTATCCCGTCCTTTTTGGTGTCCTAATAAAACTACGGGAATCCCCGCTAATTTACCTACACCGCCAACTAACGCCGGATCGTCTTTACCGCGCCGATCTCCATGTAGCTCAATCCATTCATCACAGATGGCTTGAATATAATCGAGGGTGCTGGGGCGACGGGGATGTCTAGCTAGTTGTAGCCGTTGGGATGGGGTAAGACTGCTAAAAATTTCGTCGCGCAGTTGGACGTATTTAGTCTCTAGTTGATTGAGTTGACTGGAGACATCGACGCTACTTTCTTCAGCAAGTTCGCGGATTTGATCGATCCGTTGTTGCAATTCGGCTAACGGCTTTTCAAATTCTAATAAAAAAGGTTTTTTTTCGTTGCTAGCAGACATGTCAGCGGGTGTGGGGGGTGTGGGAAGATCGAGATGTGTGGGAAGGGCAGAGATCTGTAGGGGCGGGTTTATACTATCCACTCAAACGCAGCCAGAAATTTACTTTGAACCCGTCCAACCTCACTAGGGGCATCGATAATTGGGCGTTTAAACCAACAGCAGAATTATTCGCCGACGAATGATAGGAGCGGGCGAAAGCCATGTCTGAGCGAGGCTTCACCAATTCGATCCATTTTTTCGATCGTAATTTGATTGCGTCCCCAGGAGAAATTAGTATGCAATTTCTCGAATTCGAGGATCATTGCTTCTGCGAAACAGGCGAAGAGCTGTCTGGCAGGGGTGTCCATCGCGACGATGCCCATAATTTTCCAATCGATATCGAGGGAATGTTCGACAATGCCGCCATTCATCACGTATACGCCTGGAGCTTGCACTTTAGTCCCCAAATTTTTGGGATAACCGCCGTCGATTAGCAAGCATGGTTGCTTGAGTTTGGTGGCATCAATTTCGACACCTTTGGGCATACTTGCCACCCAGACGACGATATCAGCTTGGGGGAGTGCTTCTTCCAAATTCATGATTTTCCCTCGTCCTAGCTCGGATTGGAGGTTCTGGAGGCGTTCTTGATTGCGGGCGACTAAGAGTAATTCGCCAGCATCAGTACGCTCGTCCATCCACCGACAAACGGCACTACCAATGTCACCAGTCGCACCAACAACGGCGACGGTGGCTTTACTTAATTCGATCCCTAATTTAGCAGCACCCTCTTCTACCTGCTTACAGATAATGTAGGCTGTATGAGTGTTACCTGTTGTAAACTTATCAAAATCTAATTCGACATTGCGGACTTGTTTATTTTGCTGGAGGTCGAATTCTTCAAAGATAATTGAGGAAAAGCCACCTAAGGCGGTAATATTAATTCCCTGTTTCTGAGCGTGTGCCATCGCATTGAGAATCTTGCGAATAGCGGCTTTAATGCGTCGGGTTGCCAGCATTTCAGGAAGAAAGCAGGACTCAACATAGTAGCCTTCGATTTGTTGTCCGGTAATGCTTGTGACCTTGATATGGTCTACGATCTGCGGTGGGGCACTACACCAAAAATCCAGCCCTTGATCGGCGTATTCTGGAAAGCCTAAGTCTTTAGCGACGGCTTGGGCATGTTCTAAGCTCGTAAGATGACCGATAAGACCAAACATGAAGATTCTACTAATGGTGCCTGTTGAGCAGAAGGTTGGATCGTCAAATGAATAGCAAGATTTAAATCGATCCTTTTCCACAATAGTACAAAATAGGGACGAGGGGATCGCTTGTTGAATGTAATTTCTAATGAAGGGACGGGGAGACGGGGAGAATATTGTTCAAAGTCCCCAAGTCTCCAAGTCTCCAAGTCTCCAAGTCCCAATTCCCCAATTCCCCAAGTCTCCAAGTCCCAATTCCCCAATTCCCCCTATGATTCGTCTGCGTCAAGTCAATTGGACACCTTACTTATTCCTCGCTCCCGCATTATTCCTGCTGGGTTTGACGGTATTTTTGCCAGCATTACAGGCTTTTTATTTGAGCTTTACTAATTATGACCCGATTGCGGGGACGGCTAGTTGGCAAGGATTGACTAATTTCGATCGATTGTTCAAAGATGAGGTATTCTGGCAAACCCTGCGGAATACGGTGGTGTATCTTTGTGGGGTGGTGCCGATTCTGGTGTTTGCACCATTACTGCTGGCGATTTTGGTGAATCAAAAGCTCAAAGGGATGAGTTTCTTTCGAGCGGCTTATTATGTCCCGGTGATTATTTCGATGGTGGTGGCGGGGATTGCTTGGAAGTTTATTTATGCAGAAAATGGGTTGCTCAATCAACTGGTGAAGGTTGTCGGAATTCCCGCGATTCCGTGGTTGACTAGTCCGGGATTGGCGTTATTTAGCGTGATGGTGGTGACGGTTTGGAAGGGATTGGGTTATTACATGACGATTTATTTGGCGGGATTGCAATCGATTCCGGCGGATTTATATGAGGCGGCGGCGATCGATGGTTCGGATAGTTATACTAAACATTGGGATATTACGATCCCATTGATGCGTCCGTATATGTTGTTGGTTGCAGTGATTTCAGCAATTGCGGCGACCAAAATTTTTGAGGAAGTCTATGTGATGACTCAAGGTGGGCCGAGGAATAGTTCTAAGACGGTGGTTTATTACTTGTATCAGCAAGGTTTTGGATCGAGTAATCCCGATCTCAGCTATGCTTGTACGATCGGGTTGATTTTATTTTTAATTGTGTTCGGGTTGTCTCTACTAAATCTTAAACTTTCTCAAACCAACGAAAATTTACCATGAGGCAATGCTTACTCTATAACTGCGAAATCGTTGATTACCAGGCAGCTTGGATCTGGCAAAGATCGTTGCAACAGGATCGAATGGCGGATTCAAAACTCAATGACGCGCTAATTATCCTCGAACATCCACCTGTTTATACGCTCGGGACTGGTTCTAGTTTAGAATTCCTAAAATTCGACCACGAGCAAACAGAATACGAACTATATCGAGTCGAACGCGGTGGCGAAGTTACCTATCATTGCCCAGGACAAATCATTGCGTACCCAATTCTCAATCTTAGTTATTATCAACAAGATCTGCACTGGTATTTACGCCAACTAGAAGAAGTTGTGATTAAGGTTTTAGCCCTGTCCAATCTTACTGGCGAAAGAATCGACGGTTTAACTGGTGTATGGTTAGAAGGTCGAAAAGTTGCCGCGATCGGAATTAAGGTCAGTAAATGGATTACCATGCACGGATTCGCTCTAAATGTCTGTCCCGATCTGAGTGGATTCGATCGAATTGTACCATGCGGAATAGTCGATCGATCTGTGGGCAGTATGGCGGAGTTTATTCCTGATATTAATCCTGAATTAGTACGTCAACATATCATCCAAGTGTTTAGCGAAGTTTTCGAGGTTGGGCTATTAGAGAGTGTGAGTTGCTAGTACTAGACAGCAGAAATAAGCCTACCATTTTTTGCCTCATCTCCCGCCAATCTAGTAGGGGCAATTCATGAATTGCCCCTACTAGATTAAGGCTAATATCACTCCAGAAAAACATTAAATATGCCATTAAGCTGGAACGAAATCAAAAGTCGCGCGATCGTATTTTCGCAGGAATGGGCAGATGAAACCTCCGAAGATGCCGAGGCTAAATCGTTTTGGGATGGATTTTTCCGCGTATTTGGAATTTCACGGCGGCGGGTGGCGACTTTCGAGCAGTCGGTGAAGAAAGCAGATCGTAAACAGGGTTTTATCGATCTACTTTGGAAAGGGACAATTTTGGTGGAGCATAAATCTAGAGGTAAAAGTCTCGATAAAGCGATGCAACAGGCAAAAGACTATTTTCCTGGATTGAAAGAACATGAGCTACCGAAATATATTTTAGTTTCAGATTTTGAAAAATTCAGGCTCTATGATTTAGATACCGATGCAACGGTGGAATTTGAACTCAAAGATTTTGTGCAGCAGGTACATTTATTTGGGTTCATTGCTGGATACGAACAGCGTACTTATAAAGATTCCGATCCTGTCAATATTGAAGCTGCCGAATTGATGGGCAAATTGCACGACAGGTTGGAAACTATCGGTTATACTGGACACGATTTAGAAGTATATTTAGTTCGGTTACTATTTTGTCTATTTGCCGATGATACGGGGATTTTTGAGAAGGGAATTTTTTGGGAATATTTAGATTTACATACCAAACCTGATGGTAGTGATTTGGCGATGCACATTGGATCTATTTTTCATATCTTGAATACGCCCACAGAGCGGCGATTGAAAAATCTAGATCGGGGTTTAGCTCAATTTCCTTATGTGAATGGGAAACTATTTGAAGAAGTCTTACAACCTGCGGCGTTCGATCTTCAGATGCGCGAAATGTTATTAGAAGCTTGCGCTTTAGATTGGGGGAAGATTTCACCCGCAATCTTTGGTTCGATGTTTCAGGCGGTGATGAATCCCCAAGAGCGTCGCAATCTCGGCGCACACTATACATCCGAAAAGAATATTCAAAAGCTAATCAAGCCGCTGTTTCTCGATGATTTGTATCTAGAATTCGAGAAAGCAAAAACTAGTCGAGGCAAACTTCAAGCCTTCCATCAAAAAATTGCTAATCTACATTTTCTCGATCCGGCTTGTGGTTGCGGCAACTTTTTAATTATCACTTATCGAGAGTTACGAGATTTAGAGATTCTAATTTTATTAGAGTTAAATAAGAGCGGGCAACTAGTTACTGATATTAGCTCGATTATTCGTGTAGATGTAGACCAATTTGCGGGGATTGAATATGATGAATTTGCGGTGCGAGTGGCTGAGGTGGCGATGTGGTTAATCGATCATCAAATGAATATTAAGGTGAGTAATGAGTTTGGTCAATATTTCGTCCGGCTTCCACTCACAAAGGCGGCAAAAATTGTACATGGTAACTCTTTGCGAATTGATTGGGAGACGGTTGTATCTAATGATAAGTTAGCTTTTATTTTAGGTAATCCACCTTTTTTAGGAAAAGCTTTCCAAGATCCTGAACAAAAGTTAGATATGCAACAATTATTTTCAGGAGTAAGTGGCGCGGGAGTACTAGATTATGTCACTGCTTGGTATATTAAAGCAGCTCAATTCATTCAAAATACCAATATTGATTGTGCCTTTGTTAGTACTAATTCAATTTCACAAGGTGAACAGGTTGGAATCTTATGGCAAGAACTTTATAATCGCTACAAAGTTAAAATTAATTTCGCTCACCGTACTTTTATCTGGAGCAATGAAGCTAAAGGAAATGCTGCTGTACATTGTGTGATTATTGGGTTTGGTTTACAGGATATTGAAAATAAGAGGATCTTTGATTATGCAGATATAAAAGGTGATCCAACCGAAAAGAAGGCTAAGAATATTAATCCTTATTTAGTAGAAGGTAATGATCTGGTGCTTTTGAGCCGAAAAAGTTCTATCTCAAACGTTTCACGAATGAGCTTCGGTAGTATGCCTAATGATGGTGGACATTTGATTTTAACTGAATTAGAAAAAGAAGAGTTTTTGAAAGATGAGCCAGATGCTGGAAACTGGATCAGACCTTATACAGGCGCACAAGAATTTATCAATGGTTACTCTCGATACTGTTTATGGCTTATTAACATTCAGCCTCAAGTGTTAAAGCAATTAAAAAATATAAACCAAAGAGTTGAGCTTGTAAGAAAAGTACGAAATGAGAGTAATCGAGAATCAACTAAGAAATTAGCAAATTTTCCAACTCTTTTTGGTGAGAACAGACAACCTGAAACAGATTATCTATTAATACCACGTGTTTCTTCAGAAAGAAGAAAATATATCCCAATTGGATTTATTGATAAACATACAATTGGCAATGACCAAGTTTCATTAATTCCTAATGCAACCCTCTATCTTTTTGGGATGCTCACATCAGAAATGCACATGACATGGGTAAGGTCTGTGTGTGGAAGATTAAAAAGTGATTATCGTTATTCTAATACGATCGTTTATAACAATTATCCATTCCCTGAGAATATTAGTGATAAGCAAAAACAAAAAGTAGAAACAGCCGCTCAATCAGTTCCAGGGTGAACGCACCAAAATGAGGTTTGTTTCGATCGATAAAAACTAGAACAGCTAATTTAGCAGTATTTATCAACCAATTACAATCACTACAATATCAACTGAAACAAAAATCAAATATGAGAGCGTATTAATTTGATT
>JANYDE010000051.1 GCA_025359915.1 Chamaesiphon sp. 336R_metabinner_41
GAGAGGCTCCGCCAACGAATTGGCGATCGCCAGTGGAGCCAATTCTTCCTCTAAATCGCTGACTAAATCGTTCAAACAGCATGGTTGAAGTTGTAAGGGTAATTGTTTCGCTTCCAACCGCGATAGCCAGAGTAAATCCTCTGCTAGGCGACTGAGATGGCGAACTTGACGCTGGGCAATTTCTAAATTGTTGCGGGTTTCTGGCTCGATTACTTCTACATCTAAAGGGGGTAAAGACAAGATACGCGCAAAAGTTATCACCACCGCAATTTGTAGAACAAACCTACCTCAAAAAGCTAAATTAACCTGCTCTTCCAAAGCCGCTGGAATGGTGTCGAGATCGATCAGATAATCACCAAAACGCTTGATATGACGAGTTAAATAAGGACTCAGCGCAGCTAAATCTTCCGGCGACCAAACAACCCCTTCCCGTTTAAGCTGAAGTAACACATCAGTGAGATCGACCACATTACGGAAAATCACCGCATTGGCAATTAGATCGCCATACTTGACAATCTTCTCTTGCTGTTCGGGGTCATTACTCGCAATCACCATTTCCCCTCCAAAGAAAAACCACTTAGAAAATCCATTGTAGGCTTCAACTTTATTAGTTGTAGCTGTAATCTTTTGCCGTAACTTCTGGTCAGAGATAAACTTCAATAGAAAGATTGTTCTAATCACTCTACCCAACTCTCGAAATGCCTGATAAAGCTTATTCTTACGACTATAGTTACCCAGCTTTCTGAGCAATATATCTGAAGAAATTCGACCAGACTCAATCGAAAGAACCACACGCATTAAATCCGACCAATGAGTTTTAATCAACTCCCAATTAATCACCCCTTTAAACAAAGAATCGATATGCTGATAAACTGTCTCTGGTTCGGGACGATAGAACACTAAATCTTGCCAATTTCTAATCCGAGGCATTAGTTCGATACCTAATAGATAAGAAAGCGCAAACACTGGAGTAGACTGTCCTTGCGTGTCAGCATGGATAATCTGCGGTTGAACATCAGATTGATTCTTCAATAATCCTTCAATGATATAGACCGCTTCCCAAGTCCCGCAAGGAATAAAGTGACTGAACAAAGCTATGTAAGTATCAGCAACATGGTGATACGCAATGCCCCCATAACCACCATAGCGAATGTGATACTCCGAGATTAAATTTTGCTCGTATAGATCGTATTTCGTACCATCAGCCGCCGCTGTTGTCCCATCACCCCAGGATTTAGTTAATGGCATAACATTATAACGATTGATAATATCTACCAAGGCAGCATTTAGACTCTTTAAACTAATGTGCCGCTGATTGACAAAAGTAAGCATTTTCGGTGTAACAATACCTCTCATATGACGTGCTGCTTGGGTTGCACCCAGATTACATCCATAGGTAAAAGTTGTTAATAAGTAGCTGTTCTCGATAGTCAGCGTAGGCTTCACTGCCCAAGACATAAATATCTCCAGATTTAAGTTCAGCCGCTAAATAAGAAAAGATACAAACCTCAAAGTGGCGGCGCATTACTTTAGTACCATTTTTGTCCTTAACCAACACCATTTTCTGCCATTGCTGCGAAGCAAAAGATAGATCGACGTCATCTTTAATCCACTCGCCCCTGCGATGGAAATTAGAGCGCAATATTTCTACAGCTTCTACCAACTTACGATCGCTACTGGTAGATTCTATTCTTAGAGCATTAAATATTCGATAAAATGTGCTGCGATGACTTTTGTAAAATCGCCACATTAACGGTAGATGATTATTGCCCTGATAGGCATTAATCTCTTCACACTCGGTTAACAGATGTTCGACCCCTCCTGTTTGGGTGAAGATCTCTTGTAACTGTTCTAATGAGTTGGAATAATCTGCCTCTACATTGAAAATGTGCAGAATATTAGTCAGGACTGATACTAACTTTTCAGTAGTTGCTTGCTGCTTTTCCTTAATCGACTGTAATTCCTCAGTTGCCCGAATAGAGATCTTCTTCATTTGTTTGAGGAACATTTCTACTAGGTTATCGCGGGTTTGCACTTGAGCCGAATAAATCAGACAAAGGATTAAAGTTAATCGTTTAGGTAAATTAATATCTTTCATCTCTGAAGCAGTCAAAGCCTTAGCCTCAGATGTAAAATGTTTAATTTTAGACTGAGTTAAGCCCTTTAATAAAGGAGCAATTTCGCCAATTGTTTCTAACCAAATTAAATGGGCGATGAGATCGTTAAGATGATTTCGAGTCGAGCGGTGTGGGAGTTTTTTGAGATCGTTGTAAGAACTGCGCTCGACCGATGAGTGAGCTTCTAACAGATCCTGTAATTTCTTAATGTATTCAGCATCGAGTTGACTGACTATCTGGGAGAATAACTTTTGATTGACTTCATTCTTTAAATGACTAACTAAGCGATCTAAAGTATTGAAGCCAGGTAGTTGATAGCAATTTTTGATTAACTCTTCAATTGCGACGTTAATCAGGTCGGCTGGATTGTCCATCCTCAAGGCTGATTCCTCGACAGTTTTGGTAATTAACTCTCTACCTTTTTGATTGAAAGGTATCACTTGGAGATAAGCCCGAATTGCTTTTCTATGCCGCGACAAGGTTGATGGATATTTACAGTTCAAACCTATGTCTTCGGGCAGATCTAGAACTGAATGAATGTGTTCGATAATTGCGGCTGGGATGTCTGCTATTTGAGGGAAATAGCCTAATCGCTGAAATACTTTGAGTAAAACTATCCAGGTAAAATAGTTGTCCTTTCCAGTTGTGGCTTGTCGTGCAAATGTTCTCTCTACCTGCGTCGGACTATAAATTTCTTCGAGTTCATTGGCTGTGTAGTATCGTTTAAATCTGGGGTAAGCTGTCCGTTCGATTGATGCCACTGAGAAAGGAAAAGATGATCTTTTCAACTGTCGAGTTGCCGTATTATCGCCTTTGGATGGTTCAATCTTTCCAAAACGATTCAAACCGTTGCGGGGACATCTGTGTGTAGCGCACCGTATGGTGAATGTTTTTGTGTCCTAAATAGTCCTGAATCGCTCTCGTATCATGCCCTTGGGCGGCTAGATAATAACCACAGGCATGGCGTAATTGATGGGGATGGACTGGTGCCCCTAGTCCCGCTAAGACTCCTGCTCTGGCTACTAAATGACGAATGGTTCTGGTGGATAGGGGAGCTTTCCGCTCGGAGACAAATACATACTGGGTTTCGGGATACTCTCGTTGAATTTGGCGCAATGCTCTCAATTCAGGTGCGCGGAGTGGGTGGATGCTATCGTGTCCATGTTTGACACGATGAATTTCAATATATCCTTCAGTCAGGTCTACTTGTGACCATTTCAAGGCGACTAATTCTGCTGTCCGCAGTCCGTGTCGAAACATCAGTAAGATGATTGCTGCATCTCGAATACCATGCCTTCCAACTTTTTTGGCGGTACCAATGATTGCTTCAACTTCTTTGGGACGCAAGTATTCTCTGTCTCGTTCTGAAGTCTTTTTAACTGGGGGCAGAACGCGAGAATCAGACTTTGCCGAAAAGGAAAGTTGGGGGGGGTCTAACAACATCTGTCAAAACCTCATGACAATGCTCCTATTCCTATTCTACTTTGCCTAGTTGGAGACAAACTAGGCAATGTTTAGCAACCTCGATCTGTACCTTTCTTTACAAAACTTTATGCTGGTGATAACTTTTGCGCGTATCTCGTCTTTACCCCCAATTGAGTGTTTGAGTGTTAGTGATTGTTTTACAAGTAAACTGTTAGCTAATGCTGACAGATCCGCAGATCCTAGCGTTCATTCTCGCGATCTGATTGACTTAGCTTTCTTGAGAAATGAGGAACCCATTCCAAATTTTGCAATCGAGAAAGCTGAGTCAGCCTATCGAGTTATAACACCATTAAAAGCTGCATTAAGCAAATTTCAAGCAGATGCCGAACTTAGATTTAATTGTTATGAGAATTTGACTATCTCTGAAATTTACCGTTCTAAGTTAATTGATGGTATTGACTTATTGGCAATCGATCTAGGTTTAGCTAAAACCAATCGAACTATCAGTGAATCTGGCGATGAACTTTTCCCATTTACGTGAAAACACATCGGTGAACTACTGACATGACAATTTGCCTCTCTCAAACATCGGTTTTGTCCCTTCTGCGGTACGACTTATCAGGAAAAAGCTGATACTCAAACTAGCTCTGAGTATCAGCTTTGAGGCTCTTCTTGCAGATTCTCACACGTATTCTGTCGCTATGCCGACATTGTTTTAAGTTATGTCAAGTTTTTAAACGAGAAAACTTGACATAATTTCCGAAATTTAGTTAGATTAATAGTAAATACCGTCATCAAAGCGACGATCGTTGTGAGCATTCAAGAAACTAGGCTTCAAGACTCAACATCTTCCGCTGCTGTCAGCGTATGGGAGGAAATTAGTTCAGGGTCTCAAAAGTACTGGCGACCCAGTGATTTCCCTCATTTGCCAACAGCAGCAGTGCTCCAAACTTTATCGAGACTATGTAGAGCGGGTCAATTGGAGCGGGTCAGTAAAGGAATCTACTATTTACCCCATCAGACTCGGTTTGGTCGCAGCCGTCCATCACCCGCAGAAGTCCAACAACTAAGTACCCCTCAAAATCTATTACCCGCTGGGGTTACTGCTGCTAATCTTCTAGGTTTTACCACCCAGAACTCGATTTCCGGTGAATATGCAACCTCAGCTAATAGCTTCCCTTTAAAGATAGCAGGCCATCGAGTCCGAATCCACACTCGTCGTCCTGCGGCATGGCATAATTTACTCCCGATGGATGCAGCACTTCTGGACTTCCTGCGTTCTCGCGGGCGACTGAGCGAACTAACCCCCTCGGAAACCAAGCAGAAACTTCTTGCTTACTTTCAGGAGGGTTGCCGCTTTGAGCGACTGATGGAAGTTATTGCGACCGAACCACCTAGAGTTAGAGCGATGGTGGGTGCTATCGGACAGGAGATTAGTCAACAGGATCGAAACTTAGAAGTGATTCGTCAGAGCTTAAATCCAGTCTCTAAATTTGACTTTGGCATTCTGAGCAATCTTCAGTATGCTCAGGAGTGGCAAGCTAAATGAGACTGTGTGAATCACCAGAATTTCGAGATGCGATTGTCACTGCCAAAGACTATTTTAATCGACCAGGATTGACTGAGCAATTCATTGAAAAGGATTACTACGTCACCGAGGCTTTGCGGATTATTGCTACCCATTGGCAGGATAATATTGTTTTTAAAGGTGGTACCAGTTTATCAAAAGGATGGAACTTAATTGAAAGATTTTCTGAAGATTTAGACCTATTCTTGAATCGGGATACCTATCAACCTAAACTGAGTAAAAGTCAGGTGACAAAGGAACTGAGAAGTATTCAAACAGCAATTCTAGATTGTCCAAAGTTAATACTATCAACGGCAGGTAGAAGTGAAGTAGGCGTGAGTCGGACTAGTTATTTTAACTACTCAGCTATTTTTCCAGGATTAGGAAATACTCCTAATCAAATTATGTTGGAAATGGGTACTCGCAGTGGTAACTATCCGATTACCATAATTCAACTTTCATCCTATCTGGCTGAGTTCCTGACTGATACTGGAACATCTTTAGGCGCGAATGATGAATCTTCATTTCCAATGCAACTATTGCACTTTCGGAGAACATTCGTCGAGAAGTTATTTAGTATTCACTCTCATGTGACTGAGTATCAACTTAGTGGTAAACCGATTTCTACTTATGCCAGACATTATTACGATCTATTTTGTTTAGCTCAACAATCTGAAGTTCAGGAAATGATCGATGGTTTTGAGTATCAGGAAATTAAGCAAGATATAGAAAATATTAGTCAAGAGCATTTTACTTTTTTACATCACACGCCAGTAGATTTATCATTTGCCAACAGTCAGGCACTATTTCCTACTGGTGAACTACGGACGTTAATTGTTAGAGAGTATCAACAACAGTGTAGCAATCTTTGCTATGGCTCATATCCTGCATGGCAAGAGGTTGCAGATACCTTTGAGCGAATGAGGAATAAGCTGTAAAGGCTATTTGTTTATGAGCGATTATTGTAACTCTACTAATAAAATTATACATTCAAATGCAGATTCCAATCCCCCAACTTGTTAGATTAGAGCGAGAGGAAATTTCTTCGATAATTCCTAATAGTCACGATCTTGGGATTTGGCAGGATTTTTTATCGCTTCAGATTAAGGAAACTACCCAAAGAGCTTATAGCAAATCTCTAGCAGATTTCTGTCTGAAGGTTTACCCAGCTTTTTCAATTTCCGATGCACTCCAGAGCTTTTTATCACTCTCTCAATCTGAGGCTCTGCATCAAGTTCTGACATATCGAAAGATTTTAATCGATTTGAAGTTATCTAGTGCCACGATCAATCAGCGTTTATCAGCCCTTAAATCATTGGTTGACTATGCGAGAAAACGAGGTTTATGTAGCTTCACTTTGATTGATGTGAAGGGGTTAAGAAGTCAGAAATATCGGGATACTAGGGGTAGAACTGTTGATGAATATCGCAGTGTGTTAGCAGAGATCGATCGGTCTACAGTATTGGGTAAGCGTGATTATGCTATCTGTCGATTGTTGTGGGACAATGCTTTGAGAAGAGGTGAGATAGTTTCACTCGATCGATCTAATTTCCTACCTCAAGAAAGTAGATTAATGATTCTAGGTAAAGGGACATTAGAATTACATTCGATCGATCTTAATCCAGCCGTAGTCACTGCTATTAATGACTATTTACTAGTTAAGCCGAGTAGCGAAAATTCAGCCTTATTCGTGAGTAATAATGGCAACCGATTAGATGGTAAAGATATTGCCAGAATAGTCAAGAAGTATGCCGAACCTGTGGGGATCGATCTTTCTCCCCATCGGGTGAGACATAGTGCGATTACGGCTTATTTAGATGTCAGTGAGGGGAATGTCAGAGCTGCTCAATCTTTATCTCGACATCAGAATTTGAGCACATTAATGATTTATGACGATAATCGCCATCAGTTACAGGGTAAGGCTACTAAAGATTTGGGAGATTTATTGAATAACTCGTAAGTTGTAGGTCGTAAGTTGTAAGTCGTAAGTCGTAAAAGAATTCTGTGTTTGCCTCTAAAAGGAGGAACGTTTATAATTCATTTGTGGAGCAATACCGAGATACAGAGCAGCCTTTACCTAAACAAAACCCAGATCGATCGAAAGCTCACCGTTTGGATTGTGCATTTTTTAACTTTGCGATCGAATTAATTTCTCAAGCACAACCGCTCGACAGCATCAGAGCTGCGTTTATGGAGGGAGAGCGTTTATTTCCTAGCTCGGCAATTTTTGAGTTAGCACACATCCAGATTGCTGTTTGGGATTGTTCCGTTGTTAACTCAATCCTATTCCTAGCTAGCAGTAATAGTACTATTCCCAGCAAGATCGACATTATCCCCAGCCGTAATCCCACCGATAATCGAAGTCGAGCCACTAGCAGCGAAGTTCTTCTTCGTCTGGAATTGACCCTTGAGGCTGGTATTCCCACTAATCTCGATATTGCCCTGAGCGACAATTTTCACCGCGCTCGCCGCATTACTCATCCCATTACTGCCAGCAAAAGTAGTATTACCATTGCTATTGACAATCCAATTTCCAGCTAATTGATTCCCACCACTGAAGTTAATATTACCACTAGCACACAGAGATACAGAAGTACCTGTCACCGATTTGAGATCGATATTACCGTTATTAGCAATGAGGGTAACATTATTCAGCCCCGGATTACCCTGACTGAAGTTGATATTGCCATTCTCAACGATAATGATGTAGTTACTCAGGTTGATATTGGCAGGTAAGTTTAAACTACCATTAATAATCCTGACGACTCTGGGATTAGTAGTTGTACCAGCGGGAGGGAATTTAGTATTCCAAGTAGCGGTATTCCCAATTGGGTTGAGTCCGATATCGTAAGTAATTAAACCCGTGGCGGGGACTTTCGAGAGGAAGTCTTGCTGTTTAGTGTCAGCGAAAGTCGGGATGGTAATGGTTTGGGTTGCTGAAGCAATCCCAGAGTACTTACCACTGAGACTGGAAGTAGAACCACCAGGAGCGATGGTAATCTCACCAGTTTCGAGGATAACTTTACCCGAGGCATCTTTTAAGGGATTACCAGCCGCATCGCGTTTAACTGGGATAGTAACATTACCATTGAGAGTGACACCAAGCGCCGCATAGATTTTGGTATCATCAGTCCGAATGCTGGTATTGCCATCTAAATTAGCACTACCGCTGAGAGTAACTTTCCCGCCAGCACGAATGCCGCCTGTCGTGGTGCTAGGTGGTGCTGTAACGACGAAACTTTGGGTTTGAGTGGTAACTGCACCATCTTTGTCAGTGACGGTCAGGATGACAGCATAGGTACCAGCGGTGGTGAAAGTCCAATTAACGGTTTGACCACTGGTTGGGGTAGTGTTATTGCCAAAGTTCCAACTGTAGCTCAGGGTATCTTTAATTCCGACATCGGTAGCTGTGGCGGTAAATTGAGCCGCAGTACCTGCAAGGATGGTTTGAGGTAGGGTGAGTGTTGCAATAACTGGTGCAACGTTATTCACCGTAGCCACAACGGTTTGAGTAGTAACTCCACCATCTTGATCCGTCACCGTTAGGACAACGTTATAGTTGCCATTATCTGCAAAGGTATGGGAGATGGTTTTACCAACGAGCTGATTGGAACCATCACCGAGGTTCCAGGTGTAAGTGAGACGATCACTACCACCAATATCCCAGGCGGTAGCAGAGAGTTGAATCGATTGCCCTTCTTTGATACTACTAGGAATGGTAATCTGATCGATTGTTGGTGCGAGATTATTAATAGTAGTCGCGACGCTACCTGTGGCACCACCGATGCGGAAGATGATATCGTTGTAATCGCGATCTCCATTAGCTAAGGGGAGGTCTTCCCAGCCAAAGACTCCTTCCCGTTCCTTGAGACTGGCAATTTGGTTGGAGTCGAAGGAGAAGAAGGGTTTGGTAGACTGTTGACCTTGGGGGAAGAGTAAGAAGGCGACTTTGGTACCAGCGGCGAATTGATATGTTTGGCTGCCGAGGTGGGCGAGATTGGTGTTGGTGTTGTAGGTACCCGTTTGACGGCTGTCGTCGATGACGAGGTAGCCGAGGTTGGTGTTGGAGCGAGCACGGCGGAGGGCTTCTTGGGTGTAAGCTTCGCTACCGGGGGTGAGCTGCTCCATGCCTGTGGTGCTGAAGACGAACATTTGACCTTGGTAGTTACCGCCGTCGAAGAGGTATTCAATCTGGATTTTACCGCTGTTGTCGATGGTGAAGATGCCCGAAGTCGGTGGTGGGGGGGTGACGTTTTCGACTGTAACTGCAACTGTTTGAGTCGTTGTGCTTCCATCTTTGTCGGTGACGGTTAAGACGGCTGTATAGGCACCATTGGTGGTGAAGGTGTGGTTGACATTTTGACCACTAATGGGAGCGGTGTTATCGCCAAAGTTCCAGCTATAGGTTAATGTGTCGAGAATTCCTGGATCTGTGGCTATTGCGCTGAAGGCAACTGATTCACCTTCATTGATTGTATTTGGTTTGGCGATCGATACTATAGTGGGCGCAACGTTATCGACTTTAGTAACAACTGTTTGAGTAGTTATTGCTCCATCTTTATCTGTGACAGTTAAAACGACGTTATAGTTACCATTATCGGCAAATTTATGGTTAACATTTTGACCTATTACTGGAGTGGTATTATCACCGAAACTCCAACTATAGGTTAAGGTATCTAGAATTCCAGGATCGGTTGCTGTCGTGCTGAAGGTGACTGATTGACCCTCATTAATCTTATCGGGTTTAACAATCGAGACAATACTCGGCACAACATTATCAACTTTAGCAACCACGGTTTGACTAGTGACCGCACCGTCTTTATCTGTAACAGTTAAAACGACGTTATAGTTACCATTATCTACAAATGTATGGTTAACATTTTGACCTGTTACTAGAGTGGTATTATCTCCGAAATTCCAACTATAGATTAGGGTGTCGAGGATGCCAGGATCGGTTGCAGTGGCACTAAAGGTAACAGATTCACCTTCTTTTATTGTTGTCGGTTTGGCGATCGATACCACCACCGGAGCCACATTATCGACTTTCGCAACAACTGTTTGAGTAGTTATTGCTCCATCTTTATCTGTTACCGTCAAAACGACATTATAAGTACCGTTATCGACAAATGTGTGGTTAACGTTTTGACCAGTAACCGCAGGAGTAGTGTCACCAAAGTTCCAACTATAAGTCAGAGTATCGAGGATACCTGGATCTATTGCAGTGGCTTTAAATAATACCGATTCACCTTCTTTAATACTAGTCGGTTTGACAATCGATACCACCACCGGAGCCACATTATCAACTTTAGCAACGACCGTTTGCGTAGTTGCCGCTCCATCTTTATCAGTAACAGTTAGGACGACGTTATAGTTACCATTATCGGCAAATGTATGATTGACATTTTGACCACTTACAGCAGGAGTGGTGTCGCCAAAGTTCCAACTATAAGTTAGGGTATCGATAATTCCTGGGTCGGTTGCAGTTGTGCTAAAGGTGACTAATTCGCCTTCTTTGATGGTATTTGGTTTAACGATCGAGACAATACTCGGAGCCACATTATCGACTTTAGCAACCACGGTTTGAGTAGTGATCGCGCCATCTTTATCAATGACAGTTAGGACAACATTATAGTTGCCATTATCCGCAAATGTATGGTTAACATTTTGTCCGATTACTGGAGTGGTATTATCTCCGAAATTCCAACTATAGATTAGGGTATCGAGGATGCCAGGATCGGTTGCTGTCGTGCTGAAGGTAACAGATTCGCCTTCTTTAATTGTGGTTGGTTTAGCGATCGATACCACAGTCGGCGCAACGTTATCGACTTTAGCCACAACAGTTTGAGTAGTAACTGCTCCATCTTTATCGGTAACAGTTAGGACAACGTTATAGCTGCCATTATCGGCAAATGTGTGGTTAACATTTTGTCCGATTACTGGAGTGGTATTATCACCGAAACTCCAGCTATAAGTCAGCGTGTCGAGGATGCCAGGATCTGTAACTGTCGCACTGAAGGCAACTGATTCACCTTCCTTGATTGTGGTTGGTTTAGCGATCGATACTATCGTAGGCGCGACATTATCAACCTTAACAACGACTGTTTGAGTAGTTGCAACTCCATCTTTATCAGTAACAGTTAGGACAACGTTATAGTTGCCATTATCTACAAATGTGTGGTTAACATTTTGACCTGTTACTAAAGTGGTATTATCGCCGAAGTTCCAACTATAGGTTAATGTGTCGAGGATGCCAGGATCGGTAACTATCGCGCTGAAGGTAACGGATTCGCCTTCTTTGATGGTGTTTGGTTTAGCGATCGATACGATCGTCGGTGCAACGTTATCAACTTTAACTGCAACTGTTTGAGAAGTCGTACCTCCGTCTTTATCAGTCACAGTTAAGATGACATTATAGGTACCATTATCGGCAAATGTATGGTTAACATTTTGACCTGTTACTAGAGTGGTATTATCGCCGAAGTTCCAGCTATAACTTAATGTATCTAGAATTCCAGGGTCACTTGCTGTTGCTGAGAATGCAGCGGATTCGCCTTCTTTGATTATAGTTGGTTTGGCGATCGATACCACCATCGGAGCCACATTATCAACGGTTACTTCAACAGTGTGAGTAGTTGCAGCTCCATCTTTATCAGTGACAGTTAAGATGACATTATAGGTGCCATTGTCAGCAAATGTGTGGTTGACATTTTGACCAGTTACTAGAGTGGTATTATCACCAAAGTTCCAGCTATAAGTTAATGTGTCTAAAATTCCAGGGTCGGTTGTAGTGGTACTAAAGGCAACTGATTCGCCTTCTTTAATAGTAGTTGGTTTAGCGATCGATACGATCGTCGGTGCAACGTTATCGACTTTAGCAACAACTGTTTGAGAAGTCGTACCTCCGTCTTTATCAGTCACGGTTAAGACAACGTTATAGGTGCCATTATCGGCAAATGTATGATTAACATTTTGTCCTTCTACTGGATTGGTATTGTCACCGAAGTTCCAGCTATAAGTTAATGTGTCTAAAATTCCAGGATCGGTTGCTGTTGTACTAAAGGTGACTGATTCGCCTTCTTTAATTGTTGTTGGTTTAGCGATCGATACCACCGTCGGAGCCACATTATCAACGGTTACTTCAACAGTTTGGGTAGTTGACGCTCCATCCTTATCAGTGATAGTTAGAACGATGTTATAGGTACCATTATCAGCAAATATGTGGTTAACATTCTGACCTATTGCTGGGCTAGTATTGTCTCCGAAATTCCAGCTATAAGTTAGGGTGTCGAGGATACCAGGATCGCTTGCTGTTGCGCTAAAGGTAACTGATTCTCCTTCTTTAATTGTGGTTGGTTTAGCGATCGAGACAATACTCGGAGCCACATTATCAACCGAAGCCACGACTGTTTGAGTAGTTATTGCTCCATCTTTATCTGTTACCGTCAAAACGACATTATAAGTACCGTTATCGACAAATGTGTGGTTAACATTTTGACCACTAACTGGATTAGTATTGTCACCAAAGTTCCAACTATAAGTTAGGGTATCGATGATACCTGAATCAGTAGCTGTTGCACTGAATGTGACTGCTTGACCTTCGTTAATAGTCGTTGGTTTGACGATATTGACGATCGATGGTGCAACATTATCAACTTTAGCAACAACAGTTTGAGTAGTTGCACCGCCATCTTTATCAGTAACAGTTAGGACGACGTTATAGTTGCCATTGTCAGCGAATATATGAGTGGTGGTTTGACCGATAATCGCTGGAGTACTGTCACCAAAGTTCCAACTATAAGTTAGGGTATCGAGGATTCCTGGGTCGGTGACTGTTGCATCAAAAGTTACTGATTCACCTTCTTTGATAGTATTTGGTTTGACGATACTAACAATTGTTGGTGCGACGTTATCAACCTTCACAACAACAGTTTGAGTGGTTGCTGCGCCATCTTTATCGGTGACAGTTAGAGTGACGCTATAGTTACCATTGTCGGCGAAGATATGAGCCGCGTTTTGACCCGTAACTGGAGTCGTGTTGTCACCAAAGTTCCAGCTATAAGTTAGGGTGTCGAGAATACCTGGGTCGGTGGCTGTGGCGGTGAATGACACTGATTCACCTTCATTAATCCGATCTGGTTTGACAATCGATGCCACGCTTGGAGCGACGTTGGTGACTGTAACATTTACTGTTTGAGTCGTGACTGCGCCGCTGGTGTCGATTACTTCTAGTTTGACTGGATAGATGCCGTTGTCGGTGAAGGTGTAATCGATCGTCGATCCAACGATCGGGATCGTGGCGTTGTTAACATACCATTTGTAAGTTAGGATACCGTTGCCAGGATCGCTGGCTGTGGCTTGGAGCTGGACTATTTCACCTTCTTTGATATGGGTCGGGATCGTAATTTTGTCGATAGTGGGAGCGATGTTTTTGACGGTGACATCCACGGTTTGACTGGTGATGGCTCCATCACTGTCGGTGACTTCTAGTTTGACTGGGTAAATACCGTTGCTGAGGAATTTATAGTCGATCGTTTGTCCAATAATTGGAGTGGTGGAGTTATTGATGTACCACTTGTAAGTCAGGGTATCGTTGCCAGCATCGTTGGCGGTGGCTTTGAGTTGAACTGTTTCTCCTTCTTGAATATTTGAGGGGATCGTAATCGAATTGATGGTGGGGGCAACGTTGGCAATGGCTACGTCAACGGTTTGGGTAACAATTGCGCCATTACTATCGATAACTTCTAGTTTGACTGGGTAATTGCCACTACTCGCGAAGTTATAGTCGATGGTTTGTCCGATAATTGGGGTGGTTGCACCGTTGATATACCAGTTGTAGGTGAGGGTATCGTTACCTGCGTCAGTAGCAGTGGCTGTCAGTTGGACTGTGGAGCCTTCGTTAATATTGGTGGGGATATTGAGTGTATTAATCGTGGGCGCGACGTTGGTGACGTTGACTTGGATAGCTTTGGTGGTGCTGGCTCCGTCGTTGTCGGTGACTGTTACGGTAACGTTATTAGTATCAGCTTTGGTGAAGGTGTGGTTGGGGTTGGTGACTCCGGTGACAGGAGTACTGCCATCGCCAAAGTTCCAGGTGATGGTGTGGGTGTCTTTGATGCCTGGGTCGCGGTAAGTTGTGCCGAGGTTGAGGGTTTCTCCTTGGTTGAGGGTGGTAGTTGGGGTGGTGAGGTTGACAATTGGGGCGAGGTTATCGACTTTGACTGTGGTGGCTTGCTGGGTGCTACCGCCGTCTTTATCGGTGACGGTTAGAACGACGTTATAGGTACCGTTATCGACAAATTGATGGGTGATATTTTGACCGATGACTGGTTGAGTGTTATCGCCTAGATTCCAGGTGTAGGTGAGATTATCGCTGCTACCGCCGTCTTTAGCTGTAGCTGATAATTGAACTGTTTGTCCTTCGTTAATCTGGTTAGGAATCAGGACAGTTTCAATTGTTGGTGGGAGGTTGTTGATGGTGAGGTTGACTGTGGCGAGATTGGAGATTTGTCCGTCTGAGCCGAAGCCGAGGTAGGTGAAGCTGTCAGTTCCGATGTATGTGGAAATGGGTTGATAGGTGAGTTTGCCGTCGGGGGTTTGGGTTAATGTGCCATGTGTAGGTTGGTTAATAACTTGGATCTGGCTGACGTTGGTGTCATTGGTTGTTAATTGGGTGGGATCTAGGGTGAGGGGGGTGTTTTGAGTGGTGGTGAGGGTATCGCTGGTGGTGACGGGGATGGGTTGGGAGTCGGTGAAGAGTTTTACGTCGTCGATGGTGACGGTGCTGGTTCTTGCGCCGAATCCTAAGAGGTTGAAATATAAGGTGGCTTGGGTGGAGGGGGTGATTTGGGTGAGATCGATCGTGACGATGCTACTGTTGTTACCCAGAGCGGTGATGGTGACTTTATCGCTCTTGTGGATGGTGCCGTTGGCTTGGATATTCAGGAGGGAGTCGGTGTGGGTTAAGCCGATGCTGGTTCCAGCGAGGGGGTTGAAGGTGTTGCTATCGAGTAATGCAACTTCAAACGCATCGTTGGCGGTTTTGGTGGTGTCTCCGGTAACTAGGTGGTTGTCGAGGATTGTGAATTGGAGGGTTTTTGCTCCGGTGGGGATGATGAAGGCTTGGGTGAGTTCGGAGAGTTTTTGAGATTGTTCGGTGAGGGTGGCGGTGCCGTTGATGATGTTTGTTGCACCGAGGGTGTTCCAGGTGGTGGGGGTGGTGAAGTCGCCGTTGGTGATGCCGAGTAAGGCACCTGCGGTGAGATTGGCGGTGGTGCTGAGTTGTTGGCTAGTTGTTGGTTTGTTGCTCCAGATGGTGTTGAGGATGGCTAGATCTAGGGCGGATGGGAGTTTGCGAACGCCAGGTTTGAGGCTGGTGTTCATCAGATCGTAGGGGTAGAGGGTGGAGTCGAGGTGGGAGCCGTCGGGGGTTAGTTGGGCGGTGATTCCACCGTTGATGAAGGTGGGGATGCCGTTGATGTTTTGGACGTGAGTATCGAAGGCGGTGTTACCACGAATGATGCCGTTGAGGTGTCCGAGTTCGTGGAGGATGGTGGTGAGGAGGTCGTATTTGCCAGAGGCTGCGCCTGTGGTGGCGCGGTAGGCGGTGTCGCTGAGAGTTTGGTCAAATTCGCTGTTGTCGTCGGGGGTGGTGTCGATGAACCAGCCGGAGCCGTTGCCGTTGATGTCGAGGGTGAGGGTGCCGGAGTTGGGACGATTGTTGGTGTCGTATCCGGTGATGGTGGCTTCTGCTAGTTGTCCAGTGGGGAGATCTTGGATCTCGATTTTGAGGTTAAATGGTGTAGTGTTATGCCAGAAGGTTTGAGCAGTAGAGTAAAAATTAGAAACTAATTGGTAAGTTGAATTATGGATAGACAAGAGTTGGAAAGACTGATTCGGGCTGGAGAACGAAACTTCACTGGAGTTAATTGGAGCGGTGCCCGCCTGCATGACTTGAATTTGACGGGAATTATTTTGGTAGGGGCTAACTTGGCTGGGGCTAACTTGAAGGATATTTGGTGTGAAAGTACCAACTTGGAAGGAGCATGTTTCGAGGGTGCTGACTTGAATGGGGCGACCTTCCAAAATGTCAACTTGAGTCGAGCTATCTTTGACAACAGTTGTTCCTATGGTGTTTACTTCAATCGGTGTAACTTGGATGATGCCTCTTTCAAGGGAGCCGATTTGCGTAGAGCTTCCTTTCAGGATACTACCCTCAGAAGAGCCAATCTTGAAAAGATCTTGGTTGATGAAACCAGTTACACTGACACCGACTTCACTGAAGCTAAGATTAGTCTTGGCAAAATTCAGGATCGTAGATCTGTCAGAGTTACTCTGCCCAATGGAGAGATCTACACTCTTCCCAGTTTGGAAGGGGAGAATCTCTAACGAATTGTTATCTGCAAGTAACGAAGCTCCATCTATAAACCGATCTGTTCTTTTTGCCTCTAGCTGCGCTTGTACATTTGTTGGTAAGTTAGAAAAGAAATTATATCCAGTGATTCTCTCTAGATCGGCAACACTTACTTGCCACTGCGTCCAATCACTCCATTGAGTAATTGTTAATGGATTAACGCCATTAGGTAGGGGAACAATATGAGGACCTGTACTATCAGCCAAAGGATTTCTATTTGGCATAATCACAGCTATCACGGGTGTATCACTAGTAATATCATTTAAACCTTGCCCAGATTGTAAGGGAAGAATAATTTTCCAAAAATATTGTGGAGCATGAATATTTTTGGGGTTATTTACTAAGATTGCATCTCCAATGGTCTTATATTCACCTTCTTCGATATTAGCTAAACCTGGATTAATAGCAAGTAGTGCCTGTAAATCTTCATCAGAAACAACTGTTCCACCCAATGTCTCATTACGATATGAACCATCTGAATTTTTATAAATTACTCGATTAACTGGCGCATTTTCTAACAAACCTGGATTGATAGAACGTATTTCTTGTAACTTAGCATCATCAATTACTTTGCCTTTCCCCTCTCCAAAACGAAATGTTCCATCAAGTCGTTTGTAAATCTTATTACGAAGCAAAGGTTCTGGATAACCGACATCTACTCGTGTAGAATCATATCCTGTGCCACCTGCAATAATATAGAGATCTTCTCCACTTCCTTTTACATAGCTACGACTACGATCTTCAATTATTTTCCATACTCCATTATTCAACTTTTCTGCTTGAGGTAACATATTCGAGGTTGAGAATGTCGCGTAAATATCCTTAGTTGTTCTACTTCTATCCGCAGAAGGTGTTAGATGTCCGCGCTCTAGATTAAAATCATTTCTGGTATAATCAGACGCAACCGTTTTAGTCAATGAATTAGGAAGATCATTATCTGGCAACCACGGATAATCAGTCTTCTCAAATGGATAATTTCCTACAGAAAGATTGCCGATGGGATAGGTGACATTAGGTACAGCATTCGAGCCTATTACTGTAGGTCTATCTACGTTACCCAACCAAGAGCTATTTAATTTCCAGCTAACCCAGTTAGGACCTTTAAGTTCATCATTGTAAGAAAGTGTATATTGTGGCTTCTCAACTAAATAATTATTAGCCGAAGTAATATTTGCAGGCTGAGGATTTCCAAATTTAAGCACTTCACTCTTAAAGAAAACATTATCAAGATAAGCAGTCCCACCATTCATCGTGAACTTGAGGGTAGCTGCTTTACCACGTAAACTTTGGTCTACATTAATATGGAAAGTTTCAAATCCAGTTCGGGCATAACCTAATCGATAAGTATCTGCATCGTTATAGCCTAGATCGTAAGGACCGATAGCATCTTCCAGAGTAATTGTTTGAGTCGTTCTATTGCTAGAGTTACCCACTTCCTCAAGTGACACTTCAATAGTTCCACCAGTATTAGGAGCATACAGATCGAATCTCAAAGCACCCCAATCAGGAACGGTAAAGTTGTTATGAGTCACACTCTGTAAACTACCAATACCACCGCCTAACTTCAGCGCAAAACTCTGATTTCCACCCACTCCATAAACCAAATTACTCTGAGCAGGCGTATCGTGGGAAGTATTGTCCGTCACCCCAAAAGTTACAGGACGATAGTTGTAAGCAGACCAACCAGGAATCCACTGACTATCAAACTTATTTGTAATTGCATCAAAATTACCATTGAACACGGTAGGCACAGCATAATCACCTCGCAATAACCCGCCCATTTGGACATTAGTATTGTCGAAAGAAACATCAGTGCGTCGTAACTTTAAATAGCTATCAAAAGACGCACCAATTTGTGCTCGACTTACCTTGTTACCGATCACTTTATAAGGACGAGTAGCATAACCACCACCCAATACCGAGTTAAACCAACCAGTGCCAATTCCTTCCCAGACAGCATTACTATCTCCATGAGCTACATTAGAAAGAGTATTGTCGGGAGTGTACCAAGTCTGAGCATTACTATATTGCTGTGCCCCATTACCATATAGATCGCCCAAGCGACGGTAGATCTTATCATTCCAAGTACCAGATCCCAAAGTCACACCACCGACTGCAACTGTCGAATTATGCGTTACCACCGCAGGATTAACATTAACCGTACCCAAATACCAAGCTAAAGTCTGAAAATGGGAATTCCAATTATTCCCAGGTGTTTCAAACCCAGCTAAACCATTCAGATTGACTTGCCAATCGGCACCAGTCACAGCTTTAGTAGAAACTTGAGTACCCGAAACAGTATTATCGAAATAATAATTATCGGCATAAGTCACATTATTCCAAACCGTATAAGTCGGATCGAGAATATTGCTAGTATTCCCAGGTAAATCGATACTGGTCATTTGTAAATCACGATTATCCACAGTCATACCCCCAGCCAAAGGATAATCAGTACCTAGCCGTTGGACAACTTCGGAATTGACAATATTACTCCGACCAAAACCGATAAAATGTAATGGCGAGTTAAATAAAGCTCCTTGAGTTCGGGTTAACTTACCTTGAGCATTGTAGGTAGTACTAATCGAACCACCTAAGATTTTATCTAACTCAACTAACGCCGTGTAAAATACGTCAGCTTCTGCTTCTGTAAATCCAGAATTTAGAGCTTCATTCTCATTTAATGGTTGGAAGAGAACAACTAACTGCTTACGTCTGTCAATCTGTTGAATTTGTGCTGGTGTAACTACATGACTTGGAAAGACATTTAAATCTCCTACACTAGATATGATAGAATCCACCATTTTCCAGCGATTACTATTTGCATCATATATCAGCGTAGTTCCATCACTTTCACCAATACTTTTAGCAATTTCAGTAATGCCTTGATAACCAAAATCGCGAACACCTTGATTTAATTCCCGACTCAAAGACATCACAGTTACACTCTTAAAGGTGTCGCTACCAGCATTAGGTAGTTGAGCGGGATTGACTAAGAAATAACTGGTAGTAGCTTTTTGCGAACTCACCCGACTACCATCGGATTTTTTGAGATTGAGAGTAAAATAATATTTCTGCCCAGCAGTCAGTATGCGATCTGGAGGTAAAGTAATTTCATAGCCATATCCCTGTTGCTGAAATTCTACACCCTGGCTGTCTCTCCATTTCCAAGTACCCAATCCATTACCACTAATATTTGGAGTCCATTTCGCACTCAAAATCCGATTTGGATTATAGTCTGTTGTACCTCGGTTCGATCCAGATGGAGTCCAGTCGAGCGGTTCTAGTCCATTTTGCTTTGGAAATACGCTGACAAATAATTCAACTTCATTAATATCTGTCCGATTTCTCAATCGAGTTTGAGTTTCGGGATCTGGCGCAGGGGCATAAGATTCATATACACCTGGTGTAGTAACTTGCGGTGCGCGGTCCCAATTATAGATAACTGAGGCTGCCAGAATTTGCTGCCTATCATTACCACTTAAAGATTTAGAAATAGCCTCTCGTTCTCTAGCTTGAGTTCTTTGGATTCTTTGTTGCAAAAGCTCTGTGGGACTAGTCACCCTAGGAGGAGTCGGTGATGGTCGCAAAGCTTGAGCCGATCCACCAAATACATTAGTGAGGAATTGACTGACATTTGAGAAGAGGTTGGTATCCTGAGAACCATCAAATAGCGACCAATCGAAAGATATTTTCTGTTGTTCTGTTGTTGTTCCTACAATCGGGGTGACAGTTGGTTCGATACTAACAATAGTAGGTTGCTTATAAACCGATGATACTTGCCAAGATAATCCTGTTGGAATCGGACGAACTTTGTCATAGTTTGATAACAAATAATTTTGGTCGAATACATTAGTGGCAACATCAATCTGACTATTGATCTCATCGATCGGACGAGTGTTAAAATCTGATATGGGAATAGTTACCCCTCTTTGCTCGATCGTCCGAATCATCTGTTCGACATCAAAGACAAAAGTAGAACCTGCCCCTGGATTAGTGGCGTATAAATATTTATTGTCCTTACTCAAAGATACAGAACTAGTCAATCCACCAGGAATTGGTTTAGTAGCTGCAACTAGTTCTGGTTTCTGACCAGGACGAATTCTGATAATTCCAATATTACTTCCTGCTTTTGGCCCATCAACACTCGGTATGCCGCTACCAAAATAACGTCCGTTAAATCCAGCTACAAAGGCGTATTCATCACCAGTTTTCCAGTCACGGAGCCAGGTAACATCTCTGGCATCATTGACATCAAAATAGTCATTAAAACTACCAAGAGTCAAAGCAGCATAAGCAGTAGGATTGTTGCGATCTAGGTCGAGATTGGATGTGATACTACCATTTGCACCATAATTAAGAATTAATTGTCCAAAGCCTCTAACATCATTTCTGTTGGTAAACAGCATGACGTTATCGTTATCGGTAGCCGTAATTCCTTCAGTTCCAGCATCTGTAAGAATATTTCTTACCCATTGGTGTACCTGAGTGCTACTCAGATCGATATTAACGATCGCAATTGCTGCGGTACTTGCTGTATTAGTGGTAGTAGTGGCAAATAAATATTTACCATTATGGTTAACCGCTAATTTTTTAATTCCAGTGACTCCAGAAATTGAAATAGTCCTGACATGTTTGTTATAGCTGACAGAATCTGGATCGATATCAATTACATAAATCGAACCAGAATTGCGATCGCTCACATAGGCATAACGTTCGCTATCACCAATAACAATAAACGAAGGTTGAGCACCGGAAACATTTAGGTGAATTCGATCGATCGCTGGCGTGCTACCATTAGCATCTAATTCTCGTAGTCCAACTAGATCGATAACGGCAATTTCATTGCTAGTTTCTAAGGGAATATAAGCCCGATCTGAAGTACTGGCAATATAGCGAGGATTAGTACCTGCACCTAATGGAATTCGAGCTAATACTAAATTCGCACTGCCAATTGTATCAACAGTTTGTTTAGCATTATTAGCATCCAAAATACTGACACTACCAGAAGTTGGATCGGATGTTAGCATTCGATCGAAAGGTGTCACGATTACTGGGGCTGTCTCACTAGAATATTCAGTAATAGAGCCACTATTACCTTGAATTGCCCGAATTAAATCGATGCTTAAATCATCGCTAACAGGCATATAGTTAGGTACACGAGCAATCAGCTCTTGGTATCCAGCTACACTCGATGTACGAACATTAAATTCATACACTCGCTGAGTTGTATTACCATAACTAAATTCCAATCTGAGTTCATCTATTGGTTGAGGAGCTTGATTAGGTTGAGCTTGAGGTTGGGCAGAAGTAAAGTTTTTACCTGTGATTTTAATAAATACACCTTGCTCATCAAACCCTACCTCTGTCCGCTCGATAGATGGAGTAAATGCAGGTAAATCTATTGTTGGAGATGTAGAGAAAGTCGCTGCTGGGCCTGATAACTGAGCTAAATTAAGAGAAACACCAGTAGATGTTCTGTATGGCAATCCAACATTAGGGATATAGAGAGTGTCAAAGTTGACTTTCGGATATAGGGTATTAGCTTCAAAGGTGGAGACATCAAATAACATTGCACCTTGAATACCCGCACTGGCAGCAAAAACACCAAGAGCATTACCTGATAACATCGACACTATGCCACCACCGATTAAAGCGAAACTCCCTAATTGCAACCAAGGATACCAACTTACCGGAATATTGAATGGCGCGGTGACATATTGGAAGTTAGGTACAGCAATAGTATAAGTACCAGAAGTAGTTGCACCTTGCCAAGGCGGAGAAGATGTCCGAATCATCCCATCGCTACCGACTCTGCCAGATTCCTCAATTATCCAGACTGATTTGAGCGTGCCATCTGGTTGAGGTAGTTCACTCTGACGGAGGAAGAATACTTCCTTTCCTATAGCCAATCCTGTTGTATTTGGGATGGCAATTTGGGCGGGAACATCAAGTTTTTTACTGCCAAAATCTACTTGGAATGCACCAGCAAAGGTGAATTTTTCGGGTACTGGTAAAGTTAACTGAGTTTGTTGTACCTGATGAATGCTAACGGTTTGATTTTGACTTAATGCGTCTGGAGCGATGGTGACAAGGGAGCTATCGAGCGATTGAACGGCTCCACCTTGGGTACCTAACACTGCTGTATTCAAGTGAGGTAATTCTACGTGAATGGGGACAAATTTTTCAGTCATCCCATTAATGACGGTGATGGTAGCATCACCTGGATTGATAGCAGTAATCAATCCATCTGCACTGACCCGAATCACATTGGCGTTGCTAACAAAGTAATTGGTTCCAGTGCTGGCAAATTTCAGATCTGGAGAGTCACTCAAACCATTAATACCAACGAGTAATTGTCTCGTCATCTCTGGAACCATCGTGACAGCTTGAGGATATAAATTCAGTCCTCTGGCTTCAGCAACTGATACATTAAGTTGTTGTTGATTAGTTGGATTGAATGTTCCAACACGAGTAGCCGTAAAAGCACTAATTCCATCACGAGCAATATTAATCACCCCAGTTCCATCAACCAGTGCGGTAATTAATCCTTTATTGTCCACACTCACAACTGGACTATTTACCGAAAAATTCACATACTCAGCAGGTAACTCTACCCCTTTCTGATCCGTAAAATCTCCCACTATTTGCAGTTGATACTTATCACCAACTGCCAACTTAGGATTACGGTTAATAATCCCTAAATTCACCAACGCCGCAGTACTAACATTGACATCAATATTCGCTTTACTACTACTAAAACCATCGCTAGCAATCAACTCAAACCCACCAGTACCACCAAACCCACGCTCCGGCGTAAAGATCGCATACTTGCCATCAGCACTGATTTCTACCTGTCCGTGAACCCCAGACTTAACCGAGAAAGCAACCTGATCCCCCTCACCATCCACCGCCAACTTACTCAAATCGATTCGAGTAGTCAGATCCACATGAGTCAAACTCACAACAGGCGTAATTACAGGCGCATTATTCCCCACAAATCCATAATTACCACCCAACAACTGTAAATCTAGAGCATTACTCACCCCATCCCGATTCAAGTCATAGCTAGTACTCGTCAACAGTTGAGTATCAACACCATCGACTCGATTATCTGAGTTGAGATCCCCAACCAAAGAGAGCTTAAACGTCGCTCCAGGATTGGTAATCTCCAACAGATTAATTCCCGCCTTATCCACCGCAAAGATTCGATAATTACCACTGGTATAAACCGCAGTCACACCATTAATCAGCACATCCCCCGCACCTTCGATCCCAATCAATAGCGTATGACTATTGGTGGTATTGAGTTCTGCTGGTTTGAGATTAAACGAGTAGATTTGACGAGCATCAGCAGTCGGAATAACCGCCTTACCATTGAAATTAGCTATTCCCCCCAACTCCTGCGTAATTGGAGTCGTCGTATCAGTCCCACCATAATTAATGATTACTCCACCAGTAGTATTACTAGAGATCACAGTCAATCGTGGTGTAGACGAGTTTGAAACATTAGTCGATACAGTTTCATAACCATACTTCTGAATCTCGCCAGTCGCCGAGTTACGAACGGACACTAGCACCCCTTGAGCGTTATACTCGTAGCCCAATTGCGTCCCATTCGGTGCAACAACTTGAGTAATATTTCCCTTACTGTCTTTGACAAATTGAACTACATCACCAGTAGAACTACCCGCACTGAGCGTAGTCGAAGTGATAATCCCAGCATCACTGTAAATTAACTTCGTCCCATTAGCCGCAATCTGCCCGACTAAACCACGTTGAGCATCTAATTCATACTTTGTCCCATTCGTAGCAATCAGGGTATATTCAGCACCTTGAGAGCCACCACTGCCTGGATTGTAAGGAATTGCTGTTTCTAGATCGTAGAACTTATTCCCAGCCAACATCAACTTAGCGTCAAGCGATTGCAGCGTATAATTTACACCCGCATCCGCCACCCAATTCGGCGTATAGTAAGCACCACCAGCGACATCATGCTTAATTGGTGTGAAAGTAAAACCAACTCGCTCACCAGTCGGAGTATTCAAGTACAGGCGAGTGTCTAATTTAAGAGGGGGTAAAGGGGAAAGGGGAAGGGGTAAGGGGGAAAGGTTGAGTTGGATGTGGGATTCGTAGTTAAACGTCCATTTGCCAGTGTTCGCGTCATAGTGACGAGTCAGATTAACAGGTATACCACCCAGAGTTAGAGCTAAATCAGTCGTAGTATTTTGATAACCAGATTTAGTCGCGGTATTTACCTCAACAACAGCATTACTAACACTAGTTCTTCCACTAATATCCGTAGCAGTCAGACGAATATTATAAAAACCATTCTGGTAAGTCGTAGGTTGTAAGTCGTAGGTCGTAAGTACCGGAGTATAACCACTAGTAACAACGCGGTAATTATCGGTGCCAAGTTCGGCGATTTCTAGTTTCCATTCATCGAGATTGGTATCGACAATTTGACCAGTGATTTGAGTATTAGCAGTGAGTTTTGCACCATTCAATCCTGAAGCGAGTTCCACAAATGGAGCCGCAGTATCTGCCGGATCTTTGACCTTAATTACCTTGTCGATCTTACTAGTCCGTCCATCGGCATCAGTGGCGATAATCTCTAACTGATGTCGTCCGGTTTGAGTAGAGGTAAAGGTGAATTCACCACCATTGCGACTGGAGTTATATTTGAAAGAGTCAACTAGAACGCCATCAACCTTAACTTTAATATCGGCAATGTCCGCAATACTATCAGCCACGGTTGTGACAATCACCTTTTGTCCTGGCAACACAGGAAAACTTGGAGTCAGATCTAAGGTTACTTTCGGCGGTTCAATCCGATTCTGAACCTTAATCGTCGCCGTCTTACTCGTAACTATTTCACCATCACTAACGCTGAAGTTAATGATATAGCTCCCCAATTGTCCGGCACTCGGAGTCCATTTAAACTCGCCTGTCGTCGCATTTAGAGTTGCACCAGCGGGTAAATCGTTAGTTGCATAAGTCAAGACAGTGTTGAGATCGAGATCCTTACCATCGAGGACAAACTTAACTTCCTTACCAATAGTAATTCCTCGATCTGATATATTGAGAGTCGGTGCTTGATCGACATTATCAATTAAGACTTTAATCTCCTTACTATCCCGCCCACCATAGGCATCAATCGTCGCGAATTTAAAGGTATATTCACCCGCTTGATTATAGCTAGGTGTCCAAACAAATTTACCGCTATTTTGCTCTAAATAGACTCCTTGCGGAATACTAGTACTCACCCCATCGCGGGTGACGCTATCAATGGTAAATAAGAGCGAATCACCATCGACATCATTACCAATCAGGTTGAATGTTAGCGTTTTCTGTTCACTACCCCGTTGTAATGGTAAGGGAGTCAGAATTGGATTGTGATTGGTATGGGTGACGGTTAATTTAACTGTTTCACTGCTACTCTTATTCCCATCACTAGTGGTGAATTTGACACTATAATCTCCTGCTTGTCCCGCTGTTGGAGTCCAAGTAAATAGTCCAGTTTGCGGATCTAGTTTAGAACCAGTTGGCAGATTAGTAGCGGTATAAGTTAATTTATCTGTGTCTAAATCTGTACCACTTAGTTGGAAGGTGAGTTTAGCTTCTTCGGCGATTGTCCGATTGCCAATAATCCCCAGTACTGGAGCAGCATTAGTACTTCTGACTACCAGATTAAAGGTTTGAGTATTCGATAAAGGTTTGGGGACAGGAGTATTAGGGAATCGAGCTGTAGGCGCATCAGTGACGGTAATAGTCACTGGATAAGTATTTAGATCCGCATCAGTTGGAGTCCAAGTTAAGATGGCTTTGCCATAAGTACTCGTTGGTGTAATTACTGCGCCACTTGGTAAACCGCTAATACTGTATGTCAGCGCATCTTGATTTTTATCGACAACATAAATTGGAATTGCAATTTCTGTCCCAGGAATAGCGACAATATCCCCTTGGTAGTTAAATTTAGGACGGTCATTTGGCGCGTTAACTGTCAGTAAGAAATTAGTCGTCGTTGAATTTTCAGCACCTAATGGAACAATCCGATTTTCGGTGGCGGTGAGATAGATGGTGTAGTCACCGGAATTGGTATCGATATTCGGCGTAATCTGGAATGTGCCTTTACCATTGCCGTTATCGGTAAAGGTGACAAAATCTGGCAATGTATAACCAGTTGTACCCGTACCAGTAAGTACTAAAGCATCCCCATTTGCATCGGTAACTACTACCGGAATATCAATAATATCCCCACGTTGAATGGTTTGATTAGCAATGGCGGTAATGACAGGTAATTTGTCAGTGGGGAGGACGATAATTGGAACGATTACTGTACTCGATTTAATTTGTCCGGTTCCATTTCCATCATCAGTAGCGGTGAAGGTGACAGTATAAGTCCCCTCACTAGTCAGATTGGAGTCCCAACTGAATATCCCCGTAGCGGCATCAAAATTCGCCCCAGACGGGAGATTACTCGCTGTATAGGTGACACTTGGTTGAGTGCCTTCCAGGGCGGTTAATTGACCATTTAGACTCCGCTCCTGAGGGATAAAGCCTGGGTTGTCAGGATCTAATGCAAAAGCGCGGAAGCGGACTGTTTGCCCTGCTTGGATTTCCCACTTGTCGAGTTTGTCGAAGACTGGTGCGGCGTTAGCGTTGAGGACTGTTAGTTTGACATCTACTTTCGCAGTTGTTTTACCATCGTTAACGAGGAAGGGAACGGTAAATACGCCTGCTTGAGTATAACCAGGTGTCCAGGTAAAGATGCCTGTGATGGGATCTAGTGTGGCACTAGCGGGGAGGAGATTGCTGGAATAAGTGAGTTTATCGCCATCTAAATCTTGCCCTTGGAGTTGGAATTTAACTGTCTCACCTTCGACTAGGGTGCGGTTGGTAATTGGGGTTAAAGTTGGAGCTTGATTCGTCGGTGCGATGTTCAGAGTTACTGTCTGTTTGACTGTCTCAATGCCATCGGAGATGTAGAAATCTAAATTGTAAGTACCCGCACTTTGAGCATCAGGAGTCCAAGTTAGTGTTCGAGTATTCGGATTAAATACCGCGCCACCTGGGAGGTTATTTGCCCAGTATTCTAAGCTGTTTTTATCTACATCTTGAGCGTTAATCTTCAGCTCTAATTTAGTGCCTTCACGTCCAGTTACTTGGCTGGGTTGATTGACGAATGTGGGGCTATTATTGCCACCAATGACGTTGATATTGAATTTACTATCGCTATAACCACCACGAGCATCATATACTCGTAACGTGACGGCACTCTTAATATTATTACTCGCAGTTGGTGTCCAACTAATTAAGCCAGTCGTATTGTCAATTACCATCCCAGTTGGGGCGGATAATAACAGATATCCTAAATTACTTCCAGGTACACTATCGGCATCGGTGGCATTAACTTGATATTGATATAACTGTCCGACTTTGGCTTGGGTAATCGCGGTAGAATTAACTACCGGAGCTTGATTCGGTAATGCCATTGCGTAGACACTAGTACCAAAATCTACCCGAATCTGGTCGGGATTGTTAACGATAATCGTCCGACTATTAATCGTTTCTCCAGCTTTTAAAATGCCATTAGTCAAACCACTACTGAGATCGATTAAGTAGTTGCCATCTTGATTAGTGGCATCGATAGGTTTACCCGTGACACCGAGATTTGGTTCGAGTAATAGGTAGGCGGGTAATGTTAAATCGGCATCGGTATGATTGCGAATCGAGACATCGTAGGCGACGGTATTAAATTGTCTGTCGAGTCGAGCATTACTAAAGTTAAGATCGATCGAGGTAGATAGGTCGTTGAGTGCGGTAAACTTAGTCTGATATTCACCTAACTGTTCGCCTTCAATATTTTGAAGATTACTCGCCAGGGTGAGTTGATAAACATCGGATTTAATCGCCCCAATATTTAGGGTTGCCGTCCGTGTAGTGGCATCATAAGTAACACTGTCGATCTTAATTTTGCCGTTGTTAGTACTGACTAAGTTATAGTTCTTCGGATCTAGAGCAGAATTCACACCCGTACCAACGAACATATCGCTATCAAAGACAATTGCAATCCGTCCATTCGGCAGATTTACCGTGCCATCATTAGGTGGATTAGTCGTAATTACTTTCGGTGGTAATAACGGATTGAGGACATCTAAATGACTACCCTGAGCCAGATAAATCTTGCCATCTTCAGTAGTGGCTAAATGCTCACCCCGTAAGCCACCACTAGCGATTTGGACGATTCCCTTAGTCTTGAGATCTACCGCCAATAATTCCCCATTATTACTCGAAACAAATAACAGATTATTTAACTTACTCCCCAATTTCCCAAACGCCAAAGAATCCAATTGCTTATCCGTATCCACCACAATCTCAGGAATTCCTGTCGCGCTGAATTTGAGGATATTTCCCCGTTCTGCCCAAGAAGTTGCCCACAAACTACCGTCGGAATTAAAGGCTAAACTATCAACTCGTTGGTTGCTAAAATGCTTAAAGCTTTGAGTCGTTGGGTCGAAAATTTCAATCCCATCGCCACTAGAAATATAGATCTTCCCTGTCGTCGGATTAATTGCTAATGCTTGAGTAAGATCCTTACCATAAGCACCAATAGTTTTACCAGTTGTCGGATCTAGTTGTAATAATTGATTCCCTCCAGTACTCGCCCAAATTGTCCCGTTCTTATCTTGAGCAAGATCGAAGATCGGCGTAGTTAAATTAGCGAGTAACTGTTTATTGCCTAACTTATCAACCAGATATAAATCGCCACGATTTGTCCCACCACTGACTAATACCTTCCCATCAGCGACAGGGAGTACCGCCAAAGCACCCACACCACCATTACTCAGAGGCAGATCCTTAACCAAGGTACTCGCCACAAATGGTTTAATTACGGCTTGGAAACCAGATGGATTATTCCCAACTCTGGCGGGAATTAACTGTTGAACTTGAGTGAATAAACTATTGGTTGGTAACTCCACTACAACTGGCGGTGTTCCCCCACCAGTGACGGTAATATCACCATTATTAGTATTCAACCGCGAACTCAAGTCCCGCAATTTAATCTGTTGATTTTCGATATTCCCAGCATTATCTAGGGCAATCGATAGGAACTCATAACTATGTCCAGCTACCCCTTTAAATACCCCCTCAGAGGCAGTAGTTTGGGATTGCCACACCGTAAAGTCACCACCATTATCCGAGACATAGATACTGGTACCTTTTACCCCCGCACCTTTAACATCATCACTCGCTGTCCACTTGACTAAATAGTCACTACTACCCACCACAATCGGTGTCGCTGTCACTGTACTTGTCGGTGCAACTGAGTCGATAGTATTAGTAATCGTCTGGGTATCTACCGGAGCAGCATTATTGAAGAATACTCGCGCTTGAGTACTAATTTCCGTACCAGTAGTTAAAGTCTGTTTGGGTTGGATTTGATAGCTAACTCGTCCATTCCCTTTATCGCCTAATAACCCACTAAATGCACCTTCAACTAATTCCCCAGTATTCGGATCGATCGCTTGTACTAACCAAGTGGCGGTATTCGTCGCCCCATCAATTCCCGCACTGACATGGAGCACATATCCCTTAGTCTTGACAAAATCAAAGTCCCCATCAAACGCAAATCTCCCGCTGGGAACATGAACTTGTAAATCGCCGAGGTACAAGTCACCTAATTCAAACGTGCGAGCATCTAAATCAGCATCTAACTGAGTTAAAATCCGAATCTCCGATGCTTTCGTACTGATCTGCTGTTGCAGTTGAATCGTATAGGTCTGGGGCGTATCTGTACTCGTAAAGTCCTCTGGGCCAGTGATAGTTGCTTCTGTGCCAACTTTACCAGCCGCTTGGAAGAAGTTGCCAAAACTATTTGCCGCCGCACTGCCATAGGCTTTATCTACCTGCATGTACATGAACGGAACGTAGATACTAATTCCTTGGGTATGAGTAGGTGCAGTCGCCTGGAGATCTAACTGTTGCGAGTTGGGAGCGGGAAGGTTGACAAATTGAGGGTTGAGTTCGGGATCTACTGCTAGCTTGGTATCTTCCCCATACCACTTCCGTACATTGGCGAAGAACCCGACTAAATCCCCAGTTGATACCAGCTTTTGTCCGGCATTACCCAGTAATACCCCAGTTGCCAAAGTAGAAAGCATACTCGCTACCAACGTGCGAGTGCGAATCGGTGGGGTTGCATCCACAGCCCGCAATAATCCCACACTCTCTAAAGCACCTAAATAACTCTGTACCCAAGTATCCGCATCCACAGCCAGTAGTTTCAGTGCGGCGGTTGCTGTACTATCGGCCAGTATCCCCGCTCTCAGCCGCAGAGCTTGCTGCTGCTGTTGGGCGATAAATTCAGCTCTGGTTAAAGCCGTTGCACTAACGGTGATATGGGAGACAAAGGCGATATATTCGGCTGGATATGCCCTAAAGTAATCTTTGTAGTAAGTTACCGGATCGTTAATCCCAGGGAATTTAGTGAGGATATCTGGATATACCTGGAGATTGAGATTTTGTCCGATATAACCACCCGTCGGGAAATCATAAATATAGCCAGAGGAGAGGATTTCACCATTGGTATTCAAATCTGAAGTCAATGTCGCCCAGGGCATATCTGTCAGACTATTACTGGGATTACCCCGCAGGTTAGTATTTGAAGGCGTATAGGGGATATTTAGGAGGGGATTATTACCCAATGCAGGTAAGCCATATTGGAAGCTGACATAGGGCGCATCGAGATTGCTGATACTCTTAACGGAAATACCATAGGTAGCAAATTCCTCTAACTCCAACACTCGTTTACCCGTCAAACCAACAGTCACATCTGGTGCAATCGCCCGTTCGACTTGATAGCGATAAGGTAAGATCGCTTCATTACCATCAGGATTAATTACCTTAATGTCATACAAACCGTGAGTGACATTGGTAAAGTCAAAGATCGCCGTAATCTTGGTACTATCGATCGTCTGGACGTTAACAGGTAATACTTCTTCTATCCCTGGGCGAATCAGTTTTACAATCGCGCCTGGTTGGAACTTCGCTCCTAAAATCTGGGCGGTGACATATCGCCCATCCCCACCTCTATCGGTAACAACATCAGTCACGCTAAAGGGTAATAGTTCAGCTTTAATTTTCGCCGTCGATTGTCCCTTGACGAGAATATAGTAATCTCCCGCTAAAGTACCTGGAATAATTGCTGAGGGGCTACCATTAGTAATGCCACTATAAGTCGCATCGTATTCGGCACTACTCGGTGCTTGTCCATAGCGGATAAAGACTTCATTTTGAGCTGTTAAATCACCATTGATACTAACTTTGAGCGTTTCACCTTTAGGTACAACCAGATGATACAGTCTCTCCTGTCCGGTAGTCAGAGTGGTGGTTAAAATCTGATTCAACGGTAACTCTGTCGCCGACAGATTCAATGGTGTCGCCGCAGTAGTCAGGTTATTAACTTCGTTATCACCTTCATACACCTGATTCTGGGCATCAGTACGGACGATAATCCGATATTGTCCAGGGGTGAGAGCTGGTAAATTAGCTGTCAAAGTGCTGGTATAAGTGGCATCTTGCGCTAAATCTCCACTATGAATTACTCGCCCTAAGAAGCGATCCTTGATATCCCAATTCGCATCGCTAGAGAGATAAACAGCATCACTCCAACTCCCCTTAGCAGAATTAACCGAGCGATTGGCGACAGTAAACTGAATCTGTGCGGCTTCTCCACTCTTACCACCAGTGGGGACGACGATATCTTCCACGCGCAAGTCAGCAGCAGGCGGTAAATCGATTAAAATCGGCTGAACGCTCTCCAGAGCATTATTTAATTCCCGCGCCCCTTCATAGACCGTATTGCCGCCATCGGTGACGATAAACAGATAGTATGCGCCTGTTAAATCCTTGGGTAAGTCGAACTGCTTGGTGATGGTATAGGTATCATTAGCGGCTAGATTACTAGTACGAGCAACAGATCCAACATATCGATCGATCGTAGTATCTAAGAACCGATCTTTCGATAGATAAACAGTATCATTCCACAGCGTTGGTAACACTAATGGAGTGCGCGAATCTGGCGGAATAATGACTTTAGTTGCCTCAATTCCAGCATTCTTCACCGTATAACCGATCTCAAAACCTTGCCCAGCAATGCCGCGCTCTGGAACGATGACATTAGTTACTTTCAAGTCAGGCAATACTGGCTCAACGATAGTAACTGCTAGCGATCTAATGTTGTTACCTTCATCCTGGAATTCAGGGACTGTGGATACAGATCCTCCTGAATTTTTACCTACAAGTAGACCACTATCTCGCCGATACTGAGGAATGTTCAGGAGATCCGTCCCAAACAGCAGATAATAATCCCCTACCATCAGATCGATTGGTAGTTTGATCGCAGATGTTAGATCGTAACTACCGCCAATATTCAAACTACCACTATGACTAGAAATCGCCAGCATTAAATCGCTTTCATCTAGAGATTTATCTTTAGATAAAAATACTGCATCCTGCCAGCTAGATTCTCTGGTGACTCTACCACCTAAATTACTAATTTGCCAATTTAGTGACAGTTTATCTCCAGCTATTAATGCGCCAGGATCTGCGACTTGAGTGACTTGTAAATCTGGTTCTCGGTAAGTAACTTGAAGATTAGTACCATTCAAATTATTAGTTGAATTCTCAAATACTTGGGAAGTAAATTGAGGATATTGACCTTCAGGATGGGGGAAACTTAAATTACCACGAGAAATAGGCACATAACGAGGATCTGCATATCCATAATCAATACTGACATAGAAGTAATATTTACCATCGATCCCTGCTGGTAGGGTGTAGGTTGTACTATTACTATAGCTAGCTCCACCAGCTAGACTTTGAGTATTGTCATGAAGGAAGGAACCGACTAATTTAGCACGTCCTGGAATAAATGTCGGATCTGCGGAGAACCATACTTCGTCATACCAATACTTAGTTCCATCCCAAACATTCGTCCCTTGGTTTTTGACTGTCCAACTAATATTAACTGTTTCGTTTGAGAAACTAATTGGATTAGTTATGACAGAACTGACCACTAAATCTGCGGGCAAAATTGTATTAATATCTGTCCCACCACTACTAATATTATTAGCCGGAGTTGGATCGCCAAAAGTACTTTGGACGATTACATATTTACCAACCATTGTTGGTGCGACTTGTTGACTAAAACTACCTAGATAACTTTCGCCAACGCTTAGATTTTTTTGATTATCAACACTACCAACAACCCAATAACTAGTCGCCGCACTTAAAGTTGGAGCATCTGCTAAATAAATCGTATCCCGCCAACCGCCAGTCGTACTAATTACCCCAATATTTGTTGCTGTCCAATTCACGTTGAGAATATCTGTCGAACCAGCTACTGTTTGAGCAGTAGAAGTCACATTACTAACCGCAATATCCGGTAGCAATAATGGCGTTTTTAAGATATTAATCTGAGCAGCTTTATAGTTATTATTGTCTACCTCATTGGGATCGTCGGGATTCTTATTGATATCAAAGATATCTTCTAGCACCACATTATAAGTGTCGCTCCAAGGTGTGAGAAAGTACTGTCCTTCAATATCTTTTGGTAAAGTAACTCTGGCTGTAGCTTCATAACTTTCACCGACTTTTAAACTTCCTATATGTCCGATATCTGTGAGTTTAATTGCCGAACCACTAGCGGCTAAAGATTGGAGATTTTTAGCAGGAGCTAGCCAAATTGAATCAGTCCACTTATCTACAGTTGTTTCCGCAACACCTAAATTAGTCACTCGATAGCGGACATCAACTTGGGAACCATTAAATGCTTGTTCCGGTACGATGACATTACTAGTCACTAAATCCGCAGGTTTGATGTCATTAATCGCAATGTACTTATATAAGGTATTGTTGTCTTCGCGAGGAATCTCCGAGATCGTATTACCTGTATCAGTTTTAACGATAATGAACGCATTACCACGTAAATATTTAGGTACGGTAACGCTATCAGTTTTCAGTCGATAACTACTACCAGGAGTCAGAGCAGTGATATTTTCAAAACTACCCAGTAGAATATCACCACCATCGATCTTGTCATCGGAAGATAGATAGATTAAATCGTTCCAACTACCGTTAGCATTACTGGTACCTTGATTCTTAACAACGATTTCAACGGTAATTTTACCGCCAGCATCAACAATTTCGGGAGAAATAATCTCACTGATGATTAAATCTGGACGGGTAGGATAGACAATCTGAACGGGAGCAGAGGTATTGCTGTTATTCGCTAGATTACCTTCATATAAGCCACTACCTGAGTTAGTCTTAACCAAGACTTGATACTGTCCTTGAATCGTATCACTAAGCTTGAAAGATTCTGTCCGAATATAAGATTTACCCGATTCTAAGATCCGGTTATAGGTATAGTCTTGGAGCTTAATTAAATTAGCTGGTTTACCAATTTCTTGGAGATAAACACTATCTACCCAGTTATCATCAGTATTCCCCGTTCCACTATTTTCGACTTCCCAAGTCAAGTCAAATCGATCTCCCGATTGGAGATTAGTTGGGGCATTAATACTCTTAACTACTAAATCTGGAGCTGGAGTTAGGGTAACTTGGATTGGAATAATTTGGGTATTATTCGCCGTCTTCCCTAACTCAAATGTACCAGGAGTCAAAGTATTGACTTTGACAACTAAATAGTAAGTACCACTTAAACCATTGGCTAATTTAAGATCTACTGCTCGTTCGTATTTACCGCCAACACCAACGGCTCCTAAATGGGTGAAGTTACCCAGTTGTTGGACGATATTCTGACCTTGAGGATCTGTGGCTAAAGCGACAGTTTCACCTAAGCTATCAGTATTAGTAGTGCCGATACCTTGGTTATCTACTTGCCAACTGACATTAATATTCTGTCCGCTTTTAGCCGTGCCATTGAGTTGTAAACTACTCAATACCAAGTCAGCATAGGGAATCGGTGTAACTGTCAGTGGATTGGTTGCAAAGCCACTATTATTTGTTTCGCTACCATTTTCAAAGACACCATTACCAGCATCAGTGATAATTTTTACTTGATATTTACCGACTAGTGCTGGTGGCAAATTGATATTTTCAGTACGAGTATAATTATCGCCAACAGCTAAACTACCGCTATGGCTAAATTCGCCCACGGTAATTTCTTTACCTTCACCGATGAGGATTACTTTATCTACCCAAGTATTCGTAGATCCCGCTCCATTACCATTATTAGTTACGCGCCAACTAACTTGAATTTGGGCCGGATCTCTGACGACTAATTCTGGCGCGGTAATATTGTCTACAGCTAAATCGGCATAAGGAGCTAAGGTAATATCAATCGGCAGAGCTGCCAGATTATTTGCCTTACTTCCTTGCTCGTTAATACTACTAAGCGCGTCAGATTGGATGATAATATACTTACTACCACTGAGATCGATCGGGAGGTTAATATTGACACTCTGAGTAACTCCTAAATCCTGAACTTTTGCGGTTAATTCGGATAAGAGTCGATCGTTCCCATCTAATTTATTATCATCCGATAAATACACTCGCTCGTTCCAGCCAGTTAACGGAGTCGCTGTACCGATATTTTGGGTAGTCCACTGAATCGGAATCGTCGTACCAGAAGTCGCTGTAAGGGGGTTAGCATCGACTGTGACGGCTAGATCTGGGTGTCCGCTGGTAATCTGTCCCGAACTGTAGCGATTGTTCCCTGAACCATCTCCTTCAAACAGGGTGTTTTCAGAGTTCGTAACGATAGCGATTTGGTAATTACCATCAGCGAGATTAGTCGGTAAAGTAATCGTCGCAGAATTAGAATAACTTCCACCCAACCCTAATAAGTTAATCGGTGCAGCTTTAATTTGCAGCGGGATGTTGACCGTTCCCGTAGAATTAGTTAGATAAACTCGATCGTTCCAATTACCTTTAGCAACACCCAATCCAGTATTATTGACTGTCCAGTTTACTTGGATAGTTTGCCCTGGTTGTCCGGTACTAGCATAGGTGAGATTAGTAACAACTAAATCGGGATCTGGTTTGCGAGTAACGGCAACTGGTTGAGCAGATCCAGTAGTGTTATTACCCTCGAATTTATATTCGCCCACCTGGTTATTCGCATCGGTAGTAACGAAGGTATAGTAGTTACCACTAATCCCATTGGGGAGATCGAATGTTGCAGTTTGGAGATAGTTCTCGCCTGGATTGAGTTTACCAGTACGATTAATATTCCCTAGAGAAATCGCTGTGTTATCGAAGATGTTTTTAGTCGAAACGTAAACTCGATCTGTCCAACTATTACTATTGGTGGCTAACTGTCCTTGATTACTAACCCTCCAAGTTAATGCAATTGCTTCGCCACTCGTACTCGTCGCAGGACTATTAATCGTATCGACAACTAAATCGGTATAGGGTGGATATTTAAGTTGAATCGGAGCGAAGATAGTATTATTAGTTTCGTCGGTTTCTAGTTGTTGTAAGCCGCGATCTGTTTTGGCAATTAAATAATAGTTGCCAGGGATAAGATCTGGAATGGTAATATCTGCTGTTCCAGCATAGTTACCACCACCAATTAAGTTAGATTTAGATCCACTATTTAGGAGTGAATCGCTGCTGTCTAAAATATTGTCTTTAGATATATAGATGCCATCAGTCCAGCCAGTGACTGCATTAACTAGGCTATTATTATTAACCTGCCAAGTGACAGTAACTTTATCGCCTAGTTGAACAAGAGTAGGCGCAGTGAGCTGAGAAATAGTTAAATCTGGAGCGGCGATCTCGATCGGGGTAGTGCGATAATTATTACTAATATCTGTCTCACTCTGACTACCATTACTATTAGTCCGAATAATTAGATATTTACTACCCGCTACCTGACTGGGTAACGTAACAGTCTGGGTGGCTGTATAGCTGTTATTACTTGTAAGCTGCTGAGAATAAGATTTAGTGCCGAGTAAAGTATCGCTACTATCAAATTGGTCATCATTGGATAGATAAATAGTATCATTCCAACTGCCTAGAGCCGAGCCTAATCCCTGGTTACTAACATTCCAAGTGAGATCGAACGTCCCATTAACTGATGTTTGGCTAGGTGATGTGACAGCTATGACGACTAAATCTGGTGCAGTAATAGCAACATTATTAACGGTTAAATTATTGAGTTCTTCTACTTCAGTCTGGTTGGAATTGGCATCAGTCTTAATTAATAACTTCCAACTCTTACTTGGGTCAATTTGGGGAATAGTTGCGGTAGTTGAGAGAGTGTAAGTAGCTCCAACTTGGAGGATATTAGTAACTCCTAGATCTGCAAGTAAGAGATCGTCATTACTAACTAGACCGTCGATGGATAAATAAACTCTGTCGCGCCAATTAGTATCACTCCGATAACTACCTTGATTTTTCACCGTCCAGGTTAAGTTGACCAATTCGCCTGGAGTAATCGTCGCTGGAGTATTGAAATTAGTAACAATTAAATCCGGTGCTTGAACATTGAGCGATATACTCTTAATATTATTGCCATAACCTGCTTCTAACAGTTGTTTTTGAGAATTACTAACAACGAATAGATAGGGTTGTCCGGTGAAGTTACTGGGTAGAGTTATATTTGCTGATTGGGTATAACTTGCGCCACCTGCGATGGAAGTTGTTCCTGAAGTTACTTGACCGACTAAAACTGCTGTATTGTCGAAGATACTATTATTAGACAGATAAATCCCATCAACCCAGTTACCACTAGTCGCCAAACCACCTTGGTTAGTCACCTGGAAAGTCACAGGAATAGTTGCACCCCAAGTAGCGGTAGTCGGTGCGGTAATATTAGTAACAGCTAAATCGCTGGCGTTGAGAACGAAGGAATTGATATTATTAGTTTCGTTACTTTCTGATTGGTAATTGTTGCGATCTGCAACAAATAGTAAGTAGGGTTTGCCAGCAGTCCAGGTAGGGATAGTAATATTTTGAGTGATAGTATAGCTATCCCCAGCAGCTAGAGGTGTTTGAACATTGACACTTGTGTAGGTAATAAGCGTGTCTGAGATATCTAATTTATTGTCACTAGATATATAGACATAATCTAACCAATCAGTCAAAGCAGTAGCCTTACCCTGGTTGGTTACAGTCCAAGAGACAGGGACAGTATCACCCCACTTGGTGTTAGCGGGAACGATAACTTTAGAAACAACTAAATCGGCGTTACTCCCATCAAGTTTGACTGCTTTAGTATTGTTATTGTAATTAGTTTCACCTTGGGAATTACTATGGTTGGTGGCAAATAATAGGTACTGTTGACCTGTTGCTGAAGCTGGAATCGTAATATTCCGAGTCGAAGTATAACTTTCCCCTGGTCTAAGAATCGACGATCCCTGTGAGATACTGGTGATTAGAGTATCTGTAGAACCGATTGTAAGATCGTCAGAAAGATAAACAGCATCAAACCATGCTCTAATCGCATCATGATTTCCTGTATTTGTAACAGTCCAAGAAATTGGTACTATTTCACCTGCGGTAGCATTTCCTGGAGCTGTGGCATTAGTGATTGTTAAATCAGGATCGCCAAAAGCATCGATAGCATAAACATTATTAGTCCCATCGGTTTCGACTTGTTGGTTATCTCTATTTGTGACAGCTAATAGATAGCGTCTTCCAGTGGCTGCACCAGAAATATTAAAGCTTTGAGTATTAGTGTAACTCTCACCTGGATTGAGCGAAATATTATTGGGTTTATTAGCTGTTCCGATAAAGATGTCATTTATATCGAGTTTATCATCATCAGAAGCGTACAAATAATCAGTCCAATTAACTGTAGTTGCATAGCTTCCTTGGTTTTTAACTATCCAAGTAATTGGTGTGGTTTGACCCCATGTAACATTGCTACTAGGTAAACTGAGGTTGGTAATTAATAAATCTACGGGATTTGGATTTGTTTTAGGGCCTATTGTTGTGATTCTGGAATTATTATCTTCATTAGATTCAGCTTGTAGATTATTGACATTACCATTAGTCGGATGAGCAGTATCAGTGAAAACTTGTATTTTACTTTTACTGATATCATAGGGAATATTGATACTAACTGTTTTGGTGTAACTTGCTCCTGGAGCTAGAGGCGTTTGAACATCGATGATGTAACTACCCAGATTAGTATAGTTTGTTCCATCTGTTAACCAAACGTTGTCATACCAATCTCGATTGGCATTTACACTACCTTGA
>JANYDE010000056.1 GCA_025359915.1 Chamaesiphon sp. 336R_metabinner_41
CTGCAAGATAGCCCTCAAAAGCGCATTCTCTCGTTGAATTTTTGACCAAAAATAGCTAAAACTGCAAGATCTTAAACTGGCTCAGAGCAAGCGTTACAATGCTATCTTGCAGGTTTTTACTTGTATCCTGTAGCTACCCCACGTAGACGGGGACATTGACGCTGTGGAATAAGGCACTGGTACGGATGGCGAGGATGATTTCCTGAGCGCGTCCGAGGGCGAAGGCGGGGATTAAGACGTTACCACCTGCGGCGACGACTTCGACGATCGCTTTAATCAAATCACTCTCTTGGCTGCGGCGGGAGGGGTGGGTATCTGCAACCTAGGTGGATTCGGTGATGAGGATGTCCGCTTCGGGTAAATCGGCTAGTTTCAAGCCCTCTGCGGTGCGGCTGCTGGTGGTATTATAGTCGCCTGTTCATCTAAAGCGGCTACCTACACATTCTCATCCAACCACGTCAATAAATCTCCCATTTGGGTGAAATCTAACAAAGCTTCTCCCAACTCCTCCAACTGCGCCAGAGATAACGCCTTTATTCGCGCTTCCATCTCGATCGACAAATTCCCTACTCGTCGATTCAATAATCGACAAATTCCCTACTCGTCGATTCAATAGACGAAGAATTAAAGTCTGTCCTTGCTTAACTTCACCTCGCTGTTCGCCCTCATGTTCGCCCTCCAACCGCGCTCGATTCAGCTCTGATTTATACAGAGTATCGATTTCTTGCATCGTTTTCATAAAATCTTCCTCTTCCTGTGTTAAACCTATTGAATATTTTTCGCTGAGATACTTAAAATGTTTAATACACACTTCTAAGATATCATTTCTTTCCATTTCTTACTAGTATCGACTCTATAGGTTCTGGTCATCGCATTCTCATCTTTATCGATCGATCGCTTCGTTGGCACCGCCTACAGTAGGTAATCGTTAACTCTAGTTTAACATTAACTCCTTATTCTGTTTTGCAGCAGAGTGTCTTAAAATAAATGAGAGCCAGGTGCTTTCAATATAGGATAAACTAGTATTAGTAAAGAAAATTTTGTATGGATACATCAATTGAAGAGCGTTTAAAGGCATTAGAAGCTGCTATAGCTGAACTAAAACAGCAAAATGCTCATCCAGAACCAAACTGGATCGAGCAGATTACTGGTTCATTTAAGGACGATCCAATTTTTGATGAAGTTTTAGCCTATGGTCGAGAATTTCGCTACGCAGATCGTCCTCACTTATGATTAAGATGCGGATTTCTGTAAACTAAATTATGAACTGGAAAACACATATTCATTCAGATCCTAAAATTCTACTGGAAAAGCCTGTAATTAAAGGAACGCGACTATCGGTTGAATTCATTCTGGGGTTATTTTCAGAAGGTTGGACAGAGCAACAAGTTTTAGAGAATTATCCAACACTTAATACTCGATCGATCCAAGCTGTATTCGCTTTTGCAGCCGAGTGTCTTAAAGAAGATGTATATTACACATCCTTATTCTCTAAACGCGATATCGACCATAATTGCTCTGCAATTGCTCGATAGAGTTGAAACCGCTCTTCTAAATTTGCTTTAGTAAACAGTGATTTATCTTCTCCTGTAGCTTTCTAGTAAGCTTTAAATGCTAATGAATTAGTGTCAATTGCTTTCTTAAAACCTGGATTATTTTTGTAGCAATTTTTGTGCAGAGATTGAGCTAACAAGTTTTCCTTGAGATAATGTTCTACCTTAAAATCATATTCTCGGTCGTTAAGACTCGCATTAATTTTCTTAGGTAGTAGTAGTAATCCACCCATCCGATCTCGATATTCTCTAAATGCACCTAAATCGTCAAACTCATGAGTATGAAGATCGTAGCGATTTGCCCAAATATGTTCAATTTCGTAGGCACATCTACGAGATCTGACAACGTACTCACAATATCGACCTGGTTCACCACTTTGGATTTCAATCCAATCGATTAACCTCGCCAACTGACCATGTAAACTTTTACCATTCGATCTGTTTAGAGAAGGATGATGGGTGAAATTGATAGATTCATCTTCAGATTTAAGGTAGCTAACTAAAACATTGCGCAGCTCTTCGATTTCTAATCCACGTATTTTTTTTGTAAGTTGAAAAACTGCATATTTAACGGTTCCATAAACAATTGACTTGGAATTCCAAATTCGTCGATTCAACCAGCAGTCAATGAAATCAGCAACCAATTTTAACTTTAATTGAGTATTCGATAGGCATCTTCAGCGTCAGCCATGATTTCTACAAAACTGACCTTTTCCAGTAACCAGTCTATAAAATAAGGAAGTGATGCGCCTCGTAAATCCTCAGAAAAATATTCATTAATGTCTTGGTATCTCCCTACTAAATTAACAACCGATTCAATGCTATTTGTAGTGTCAAAAATATTTCCAAAGTAAGTCACTCACTATTATTCCCTAGTCAATTACAATTCTATCATTCGTCATCTTCCAGATCGATTTTCTCCATCAGAGTTTCTGCATCCAATTCATCTTCCACAGGCTGAGATTCAACCGCCACAACCTGACGGACAAATGCCGGACATTTCGCTGTCGGATCGACATTGCGCTTGTACAAGGGACTCTCCTCCCCGCGACAGAGATAACCGTCGAAAAACTCACAGACAGCGCAACAATCCATCCCACTCAAGATCGCCGAGTCAACTGCAAAAGATTTATGACTGGCGGGTTTGAGCATCAAGCCGCCCTTTGTCCACTTGGCTGATAATAATCCCGTTGCGGCTAAATGTTGCCAGCGGGGATCTTCGAGGACGCTATCGGCGATGCGCAGCCATGCACCATCGAATTCGGCTTCGATTTCGAGTTCAAATTCTTGTCCCGCATCGACTCTGGCTACCTGAGCTTTCGAGAGGTGTTCGGGTGCTTCGCCGAAGGTAATCGTATCGCCGACTTCGGGAATGTGAATCCAATATTTATCGCGCAAATCTCCGGCTTTGGAGAGTTCGTGGAGGGCGGATTTGGAGCCGTGGATCAGGATTAGGTGTTGGGGATTGACGCGATGGATGACTTGGGTAATTCCGACTCGATCGGCATGGGCAGACAAATTAAATCGTTGAATCTTGGCTCTGACGGTGAGCGGAGTACCATCGAGTTCAATTTCAGCTTCTGGCTCTAGGCTTTGGAGGAAGCGTCCTGGGGATTCTTCGTCGGTATAGCCGGAGATGAAAATGGCCGCATTTTCCCGTTCTAATAGAATTTTAGCGTAGCCGATACTGGCTCCGCCTGTCAACATACCGGAACTGGCGATGATGACGGAGGGGTGAGCGATCGCGAGGGGGCGTTCTTTGGGCGATCCGATCGAGATGATCCGTGGTGAGGATTTCTCGCTGAAGAAGGGGGACTGGGTTTTGGCGAAGTTCTTGACGGCGGCGGGGAGTAGCTCTAATTGATTTTGGAATAAGTCGGTGACTTCGCGGACTAAGCCATCGACGTAGACAGGGACGTTGACGCTGTGAAATAACGCGCTGGTGCGGATGGCGAGGATAATTTCCTGGGCGCGTCCGAGGGCGAAGGCGGGTATTAACACGTTACCACCTGCGGCGACGACTTCGACGATCGCTTTGATTAAGTCGCTCTCTTGGCTGCGGCGGGAGGGGTGGGTATCTGCGCCGTAGGTGGATTCGGTGATGAGGATGTCGGCTTCGGGTAAATCGGCGAGTTTCAAGCCCTCGGCGGTGCGGCTGCTGGTGGTATTATAGTCGCCTGTGTAGAGGATCGATCGATTGCCGTATTTCATGTAGATACAGGCTGCGCCGACGATATGCCCAGCGTGAATGAACCGCACGGTTAAGCCTGGGAGGGGTGAGAAGTCCACGCCGACGGGTTGAGTTTGGAGCGTGAACAGGGTTCGATCGAGATCGTCAGCCGAAAATACCTGTCCGAAGTCTTCATTTCCCTCTTTCTGTTGGGCTGTCTGCACCTTCAAACCGTCTGTCAGCATTACGTGGGCAATTGCTCGCGTACCGTGGGTACAAATCATCGGTACATCAGGGAAATTCCGATGGAAAATAGGCAACGCCCCAATATGATCGAGGTGAGCATGGGTAACGATCATCAAATTTGGACGCTCTAATAGTTCAAACGCAGGCAAAGGATCGCTTCCTTTCGGGCGAGTTCCCGCATCCATCACAATCTCATACGGCCCAATTTGCACCCGAAAACAAGACGCACCAATCCCTCTAGCCGCACCTAATGGGGTGACAATTAACCGATCTAAATATTTATCACCCTCATCTACGGTTAATTCTCCTCCATCAGTCGGAACGGTAGATTTCGCCGAAACATACTTAGTCTGATGAGGATACGCATAAACTCGTGCTACCTTAGTCCTCGCATGTACCTGTACTCTAGCGCGTAATTCTGTCGGGACAAGACTTTGAGCCTCCCATTCCCAGATTGGTTCTTTGACTCTGGTTAAGGACAATTCCCAATCTCGCTCTGTTAGCTCTAAATTCAGAGCTGAGAGGGCAAAAGGAGTCATTTCAGCTTTGCGGTCGCCATCCAAGTTTCGAGGGTTATAAACCGTCTTAGGGGCAACGCTGGTGAGAGATTTAACTGTCGATTCTTCACCTGCTTTAGGATCGAGATGGGTAGCCTTGAGCATTTCTAAAGTCTTTCCCACCCGTTGGGCGACAATTTGCCACAATTGCCCTGTCTTCATCGCTTCCGGCGGATTGAGGAAGGTGGGACGAATAGTTTGTTCGCCATGTTTGTCGATCTTCGTAGTGACAATATTATGCTTGCGACTGACTTGGCAAATTCTGGCAACACAGACAAATTTATCAGGTTCAAGCGCAGTCTCAGCAAAAGCTCCAACGATTTGCAATCGAGTAATATTCCCCTCAGTTTGCATAATCGGAATCACCAGCCATTGTTTATCACCCTCAATCAGAGTGATATCCCCTAATGGCGCGGCGCGAAACTGAATCCCATCGGGGGTAGTAAGAACTAGTTTAGTCGGCTCTCGATCGTCAGGGGCGATCATCCCACTAACTGTCATTTCACAATAATGTTCGAGTGAAATTTCAACGGTGTCAGTGGACATGATGATGCAAGGTGTGGGATGGTGGGGCGTTGGATCGATGCCAACTACTCACTTATTGTATCTCACAGCGATTTAGCCAACCAAGCTGTCAGATCGTCGGCGGTATTGAAGTCTAATAAGGCATCACCGAGAGATTCGATCGATTCTAAAGATAAACTGTTGATCAGATCGATCGAGTTAGAATCCAGATTTCCCAACTTACGAGTCAACATTCTAATCATTAACGATTTTCCTCCTTTATTACGACCGATAGCTTCACCTTTTTGAGTAGCGATATCGATTTGTTCTAGATATAAGGGTGATAAATTCATCATTAACTCCGTTTCTTCTGTTTGTTTTCCAGAACAATTTTTAGGTTGGAAAATAGTTCCAGTGCATTTTGACGGTATGGACTATCTGCGGGTAATCGCACGATCTCAGCAATGGCGCGGATTTGGACATTATCTCGCCCTAAAATCCTCAGCCACAGCGTATCAGGTGTTTCTGGTAGCTGATGGATTACCACAATCCCTGTTTTGAAAGATTTTGGTAAGAGATATACAGCTTCACCCCAGCTCTCTACCTCCTTTATAGCACCGAAATCGATTAATTTCTCAGCACTGAGCGTTGGGGTGAGAATCCAGAGCTGGGGAAAGTCTGCTTCGGTTAATTTAGGCTTCCCGTCACGTTTGGCTTGGCGAGTTAATTCATTTTGCAGATCGATTAATTTGGCGATGCAGCTTCGCACTTCACCGATGGTAACAGCTTTGCGGAAGGGTTCAAACGTTGCTGGGGTGGCTGCTAATTTGTGCAGTAATCCCAGTCGAGCATCTGTCTGGATGTTTGCAGTAGGGGTGAAGTAGACATCGATCTCTCGCACCTGAGCATCAATAGTCTTGGCGGTTTGAACTTCACCAAAAGGACTCAAGAGAGTTTCGAGTAAATCTTTGGCAAATTGATCGTGTGGAAATTGCGTCATCGTTAATTTTTGTCCACTCAACTAGACTTGAAATTTTGGTGATTACACTCATTTAACAGCCGTTTGAATTCTGTGGCAACTTGACAAGGATTTCGACCGATAAATGGAGCAAAAATGATCGCTTCATGAGGATTGCGCCCAGTTTTTCTGACTGTATTTAGTAAGCAAACAGCATACACGTTCAATCCCTTGTTGCTGCATAAAGTCAATCCACTCTTTTACTTGTGCCTCAACATATCCAGGTCGAGATGAACCAAAAACAATCGGTTCATTTGTTGAAGCAGCAGCAAATTTGTACATAATATTTTTTCCGTGACAACCCACGATCTTTCTTTGATGAAGTTTTTCCAATACAGCCTCTACTAAGATTTACCAAAAGATAGAAGGTGCTGCTGCGGTAAGACACTTTCATTTTTCAGCAACTTCAGCCCCACATCTTTCATCTCATACTGAATTTGTTTTTGAGTAGTTTTGTGATGTGGCTTAATGAAAACCTTTGGATCTTCACCACGATATTCGGTTAATACAACTCGTCCACCTGGCTTGAGTGCAGCGACAATACCCGTCATCATTTCATGGGGATAACTGAACTCGTGATAGGCATCTACCATGATGGCGAGATCGATACTTTCTGGGGGTAATTCTGGACTTTGCTCGGTGCCTAACTGGGTTTGGATATTTGTAATCTTGCTTTTTTTGATCCGCTGTTTCAATAGTTCGATCATTTCTGGCTGCACATCTACAGCAAGTACTTTCCCTTCAGGTACTTGTTGCGCTAGGAGTTGAGAAATATAGCCTGTGCCTGCGCCTATATCCGCTACAACATCTGTAGATTTCAATTCTAATGCGGCGATCATTTTTTGGGGTTGCTCCTCTGTGGCTCGATCGGGACGCTCTAGCCAGTTTGCACCTTGATGTCCCATGACTTGGGCAATTTCTCTACCCATGTAATATTTACCCGTACCATCGAAGCTGGGCTGGCGATAGCTATAATATTTGGATTGAATTAAAGCTGTGCTATTTGGTGCGGCAATTTGCCAACAGACGAGACAAGAGATTAGAAGTTTGAAGAGATTTTTAAACAGCATTGAATGTTAAAGTATTGTTGGGTAATATTGTTAATTAGATCGATCGAAATTCAATGGTTGGAATCCATCCGCCAGTCGGATTCTGGAACGCGCTGATAAATACTATTTTCTCTTTTCATCATATTGTAACCCACCAGTTCTCGTCGGAGTGTTGCGGTATCTGAATGAATGGGTTTGATTATTTGATTCAACTCCTGTTCGGGATAAAGTCGCTCTAATTCAAACTTCTGCACCAACCATTTGAGAATAATTCGGCGTTTCTTTCGACTGGCGGAGATTTCTTTGATAATATCGTTTTCGACAAAGCTATGAAGGACTTTCGTTTCCCAAACATCTTCTTGAACGGGTGGAGTTATTTCTGTGGCTGTGAGGGTGGCTTTTTGCATCGCTTGGAGCGCGTCGAGATCTAGATAGTAGTAGTGAGTATTTCCCTCTGCTCGCATATGGACGAGTTGCAATTCTTTGAGTTTGCTCAAGTGGTGAGAAACTGTCGGCTCTTTCAATTCGAGAATTGAAGCCAATTCTTCGACGCTTCGCTCTTGTTGCGCCAATGCGCCGACTAGTTTCAATCGGCTCTCATTTGCCAATGCTTTGAAAAACTGGACGAGAGTGGTTAAGTCTTGTTCGCTCACTATTTCGATCTAATTAGATGCTCGTCTAATTAGAAGTGTATCTAATTAGATCGAGAATGTCCAGTAATTGCTTACCAACCCCAACTACCAAAGCTACCCTTAAATGGGCCGATAATATCGGCTGTGATCCAGCCACCGTAGAACTCGCCTGGTTGGGGTGTGACTAATTCGCCATCAACATAACAAGCATCCATCGGTTGAGCATAGAAGGCTAGATAGTCGGCAATCGGTTGAAATTTGGCAGTTGGTGTGGGATAAGCCCAAGCGACATTTTCGAGCCGTCTATCGCTGACGATGAGGTGGTAGTAAAGGGCGTTTCCCTTCCATTCACAGAATGAGCCGCGTGTCGTCGCTTGCATGTACTGCATCTGAATATCTGCGGGGGGCAAATAATAGACGGGTGGATGACTAGTTTCTAAGACGCGATAACCAGTGGTGGTGTCGGCGATAGTTTCGCCGTTGAAGACGATCTGAATGCGTTTAGCTACTGGTTCTAGGCGTGGGGGACGAGGGTAGTCCCAGACTGATTCTTGCCCTGGTTGGGGGGATATACGTTGCGGCATAAAGTTAGTCGAGTTTGGCTAGTAAGGAGCGGAATAATGGATCTTCGGGATTGACTCTGATGCAACGGCACCAATGGACTAAATCGAGGTTGAATTTACGAGCGAGTTGTTGGAGGATGTCGATCGAGTCCTCATTCGGTGGTACATTAGAATCTTGACCGATCGCAATTACTTGAACTTTCCCTTTTGGAGCTATTCCGTATACTGAGAAGTCATCATTTAATCTGAAGGAATAGCCCTCATTAATTGGTGACTGTGAGCCGTCATAAGTGATGCCTCGTGATTTTGTCGATACTTTCAACATACTAGCGAGATAGGTTAAAGCAATATTACTAGCAATCGGAATTTCTGGTTTCTTGCGGATGTACATTTCTTTCCAACCAGTGCCAACGGTGGCGTTTTCATGAATCCACCGAATTCGGGCAATCTCTTTTTCAACCTTCTCAGCATGTTGATTAGATATAAATTCAAATTGTCGCCAATCATCTTCGGCGAGGATTAATTCACTTCCTGAAAGTGTTCGACTATTTACGTCTGGAAATGTTTTATAGATCGATGGCAAACTGTAGAGCATATCGTCATCATTATCCTGATCCACCCGCCGAATCCACAAGATTAGTTGCTTAGATTTGGTATATTGAGCGCGAGTTTTTGGGCGAGAATTGAGGACATTCCAATCTACCCCGCTGAGATTGATAGTTGTATCTTTTTCAAATATATCTGGCAGATTATTCGCGGCGATTTGGGTAACTCCGAGGGATTCTTCTGTCTGCTCGTCAATGAATGTGACTTCGATATTTAAACTGAATGCTGTCATAATTTTAGATCGTACCCAAGTCCGATGTTTAGTAGTGTTGTTGGGGGAAAGGGTAAAGAGTAAAGGGTAAATGTACGCTGATTATTAGTCATACTTCTAAGAGTAGAATGAACGCAAATACAGAGTCTCAGACAGAGTTGACGAGTTTTGGTTATGGATTTTTAGGGGTGCTGATTTTTAGTCTTACTTTACCAGCCACAAGAATTGCGGTGACAGGATTCGATCCGGTTTTTGTGGGTTTAGGTAGGGCAATTGTCGCCGCAGGGTTATCATTAATTTTACTGCTAGTCACGCGCCAAACTATTCCCCCAATTAGATTCTTACCTAATTTTGCGATTGTTGCTGGTGGTGTTGTGATCGGGTTTCCGTTGTTATCGGCAATTGCGATGAAAGATACCGCCGCGTCTCATGGTGCCGTAATTACGGGGCTGGGGCCGCTCTTAACGGCTCTGTGTGGGGTGTGGAGAGCTGGCGAACGACCGAAGGTACGATTTTGGATTTTTGCAGGGTTAGGGAGTGCGTTAGTGGTGATGTTCGCGCTGTTTACTGGTGGTGGTTCGATTCGAGTGGCGGATCTAGCGTTATTGGGAGCGATGGGTGCGGCGAGTTTAGGCTATGCAGAAGGGGCAGTTTTATCCCGTCAATTTGGCTCGTGGCAAGTTATTTGTTGGTCTTTAATTTTATCAGTACCTGTGTTGTTGCCGATCGTCTGGCAACATTTACCATCTAATTTTACCGCAGTTCCAGTCAATGCGATCCTGGCTTTTCTGTATGTGAGTATTTTTAGTATGTTTCTGGGTTTCTTTGCCTGGTATCGTGGTTTAGCTCTGGGAGGAATTGCCCGAATCGGACAGATTCAATTGATTCAACCTTTTTTAACAATCCTAGCATCTGTCGTATTGTTGGGTGAACATTTATCGATTGAAACAATCGGTTTCGCCGCCGCCGTAATTACCTGTGTTGTGTTGGGCAAACGTACTCAGATTAGTGCAAAACAACAATTGAAGATTTAACAAAAACAAATAGAAAAGCTCACAGAATTACCACCAAATCTACCGATGCCAGTAGATGATGGTGCTGGCGATCTTTGGATTAGGACAGTTTTATACCATCACTCTATTTATCTTCAACTCAGGGTGAAAATATCGAAATGCGATCGAATGGTTGAAAAACAATAAGAGTTAGATATTTCGGCGTTGCTGAATTGATGTATGATTCATCATGTCTTGAAAAGGTGCTCTATTTGGGGAAACCCCAAGACCGCACTTTTCGCTTTTTGGAACAAACAATTATCCTAATCTCCCATCTGCCATCGCCCATCTCTCCCCTCTAGTTTTTCATACCTGAATTCAGCAACGCCGATATTTCCTTGATCTAATTTGCCCGCTTCGAGTTGAAGTTGTCGCCATCTTTCGGTGCGGCTGGCGCGTTGGCTGGGCGTGAGAGCGGGGTAGCAGCGGGTACAACAGATGCCAGGTTCGTAATGTGGTGCTGTCAGCTCTAACTGGGAAATGGGGTTGCCACAGCCCCAGCAGAGCTGATGGGTGCCTGGTTTTAGTCCGTGGGTGACGGCAACTCGATCGTCAAATACAAAGCATTCTCCTTCCCATTGGCTGTCGGTGGCGGGAATTTGTTCGAGGTATTTGAGGATACCGCCCTGGAGGTGGTAGACGTTTTCAAAGCCTTGGGAGAGGAGGTATGATGTGGCTTTTTCACAGCGGATTCCTCCGGTGCAAAACATGGCGATTTGTTTGTGTTGGCTGGGATCGAGATGGGTGGCGACGTAGGCGGGAAATTCGGTGAAAGAATCGGTGTGCGGATCGATCGAGCCTGTAAATGTGCCGATTTCGACTTCGTATTGGTTGCGGGTATCAATCACGAGTACGTCGGGATTGGCGATTAATTCGTTCCAGTCTTGGGGTGTGACGTAGGTACCGACGAGATTGGTGGGGTTGACGGTGGGAATACCGAGGGTGACTATTTCCTGTTTGAGTCGGACTTTAAGCCTGTCGAATGGCTGTTTGGTGGCGGTTGATTCTTTGTGCTCTAAGTCGGCGAAACAGGGATCGGTTTTGAGATAATTGAGGATGGTATCGATGCTCGATCGAGTCCCCGCAATTGTCCCATTAATCCCCTCCGCAGCGAGTAAAATCGTTCCTTTGATCTGATGTTGCTGACAAAGATTTAGCAGGGGTTGACGACGATCCTGATAGTCATCTAAGCTGACAAATTTATAAAAGGCGGCAATAACTCGATCCATAATTAGGGCTTATAGTTTAGATTATTTAATAAGAATTATATCATTTGTGGGGATCGGTCTTGGGGTAAAAGCTTTGCTATCACAGTATTGTAGATTTGGTCAATTAATAGTACAAATTGCTGAATTAGCATTACTAATCTATCTAAATTGTGAATGGTCTAATAGAATACAGTTTCGATCGATAGAATCACCGATTATGTATGGTTAGAATCTTAATAGCAATTTGTGCTTACTCCAACCGATGAATATCGTCGTGGATGGTCGTTACCAAATTATCAAACGGCTCGGTAAAGGTGGATTTGCGCACACTTATCTCGCCAAGAACCTGATGGCACAAGGGGAACCTACCTGTGTAGTCAAGCAATTGCGCCCGAAAGTTGAGCATCCTCAGATGTTGCAGCTATTTAAGCTGGAAGCCTCAATTCTGAACAGATTCAAGCACAGTCAGATTCCCCAAGCGGTGGATTGTTTCGAGCATCAAGGCGATTTTTTCATGGTGCAGGATTTTGTCGCTGGTGACGATTTGAGTAAGGAATTTACGATCGGACATCAGTGGAGTGAGGCGAAGGTAGTTAGCTTCCTGCGGGAGATGCTCAAGGTATTGGGCTATGTGCATCAGCAGCAAGCAATTCATCGCGATATCAAGCCTGCTAATATTATCAGACGCTGGGACAATGGGCAGTTGTGTTTGATTGATTTTGGCGCGGTTCAGGATCTGGATGGCGATGCGAGTGCGCAGACTACGGTAGTAGGAACTCCAGGTTATCATGCGCCGGAACAAGCTCAGGGAGTGGCTACTTTTGGGAGCGATATTTACTCCCTGGGGATGACGGCGATTCAGTTTCTGACGGGACATTATCCCCTCCACTTGCCCAAGAATGAGGAGCGAGAGGTGGTATGGCGGGATTTGACGAGTATTAGCGATCGATTGGCGATGATTTTGGATCAGATGATCCGAGTCGATCGAACCTGTCGATACGATCGGACAATGGATGTACTGGCAGATCTAGAGATGTTGGAGTCGGACGGCAATGATGTACAAACTTCGCCAACTCAATCATTTGACATCGATAGCCATCGCCAATTGACTAGTAAAATTATGGCTGTTGCCGTGCTGCTCGGTTTGGGTTTTCTCAGTACTGCGGCGATTGTCAGTCGGGTACAATCGCCGCCAGTTACTGTTGGTGTCGAAAGATAAAAGGGCGTTGTTGAAGTATATTTCTCGGCGTTGCTGATTCGATGTATGATTCACCACTTTTGCAACAACCAGTTATCCCCAGCTCCTCCCTCCCCCCTGTCCTAAAAATCAACACCTCTTCTCAAATCCACACCGTTATCGGCATAGTGTTTGTGACAGATCATCTCGGAGTGGACGCTGGCGATATTAAAATAAGCGGGCGTATTAAAGCAGCGTCCGGTAATAATTACCTGAGTATCTTTAGGTTTATTTGTCAAGCATTTAACAATCGGATCTTGATCGAGTAGATCTAGGTCTACAGTGGGGTTTAACTCGTCGAGAACGATCGTTTTGTACAATCCAGAGGCGATCGCGCTACTAGCTATCTCCCAGCCCCTCTGAGCCTCGATGTAGTCGATTTCTTGTTGCTTACCCCGCCAGACAATTGCATCACTACCACAACGATGATGATCTACTAGTTGCGGATAGCTTTTTTTCAGGGCATTAATTGCGGCATCTTCGGTATATCCGGTACCACCTTTGAGCCATTGGACGATGAGGACACGATGGGATTCGTCTTGACTAATTCCTTTGCCGATAGCTTGTAATGCTTTGCCCAGGGCACTTGTAGACTTGCCTTTGCCTGCGCCTGTATAGATTTCGATCCCTTCAATTCCTTGCTCGGCGGCTTCGGGATGGTGATGGGGGCGCATTTCGGAGTGTAAATCGGCGATTTCGATGAGAGCTGGGGGTGCATCTCTTCCGGTGACGATGACTTCGAGGTGATTGGGTTTGGATTTGAGCATTTCGACGACTTCCATCACGGGAAGTAAGCCTAAATCTAAGGCGGGGTTTAATTCGTCTAAAACAATTACGGAATATAAGTCTGAATAAATCGCCCCTTTAGCTACAGTCCACGCTCGATGAGCTTCAGCTCGATCGAAATCAGTAACTTCATCCTTGCCAAAATACTCCGAGCGTCCAGTTCGCACTCGATCGATCAAATGAGGAAAGCTCGTTCTTAACGCAGCAATAGCAGCATCTTCATCATAATCTCGATCGGACCCTTTTAAGAATTGCAGTAATAAAATTCGCGTATCCGCGCCCGATTCAATACCCAACCCGATCGATCTTAATACTACCCCTAATGCTGCCTGGGATTTACCTTTCCCCGCCCCATCATACACATGAATTTGTCCCGCCGCCCGTTCTTTCTTCTTGGTTGCCGTCCGAATCCCAATCCCAACTCTACTCACCTTTATTTATCTCCTAATTTATCAAAACGAGCCAGCTTTACTAGATATGTATTGGGTTGTAAGTGAAAGCCAACTTACGCCTAGTTTTTAAAAATAAAACCGTTGAAATCCGCATTCTCTGGTTAACAAGCCCAAAGATATTTACCATCCACCGCCCAATATTATAGACAAGTTATTAGAAGGGTTGTTTATAATACTATTAACATCTGCTTGACTGTCCACTAACTGATGACTATGAACCTCGCACTATCTCAAATCGGTACCCAAATGTCTAACCTGACAGGGGTTCGCGCCATTATGAAAGACATTCAAGCAACACTCTCCGCCAGTAAAGGACAAGAGTTTATCAATCTCAGTGCGGGTAATCCGGTGATCTTGCCAGAAATCGAGCAGATGTGGCGAGATTACACCCATGAACTTTTAGATAGTGCCGATTATGGTGAGGTTGTCTGTCGGTATGGTTCGAGTCAGGGTTATCAACCATTAATCGATGCCATCGTCACTGATTTTAATCAACGCTACAGCCTCAATTTGACGGCTAAGAACGTCTTAATTACCCCTGGTAGTCAAAGTCTTTATTTCTACGCAATGAACGCCTTTGGCGGGCACATAGCAGGGGGACAGACAAAGCAGGTGGTGTTACCTTTGAGTCCTGATTATACCGGATATGGCGGGATGGCGATCGAGCCAAAATCCGTAGTCGCTTACAAGCCGATGCTGGATATTGACGCGGCGAATCATAGTTTCAAGTATCGTCCTGATTTTAGTCAGTTACAGATTGGGGAAGATACTGGTGCTGTCTTATTTTCTCGCCCTTGCAATCCCACGGGAAATGTCTTGACAGATGAGGAAGTCCAAAAAATCGCCAATCTTGCGAGTAATTATGATGTTCCTGTCTTGATTGATTCGGCTTACGCACCACCATTTCCAGGTTTGAATTTTACTGAGATGACTCCGATTTTTGGAGATAATATCGTCCATTGCATGAGTCTCTCGAAGGCTGGATTACCAGGGGAAAGAATTGGGATTGCGCTGGGTAGTGAAAAATTCGTCGGTGTACTGGAATCATTCCAGACAAATATGTGTATTCACTCCTCCCGCTATGGACAAGCAATTGCGGCAAAAGCAATTGCCAGCGGTAGGTTAGCAGATTTAGCAACCACGGTGATTCGCCCTTATTATCAGCAAAAGTTTGCGGTATTAGCAGCCGGATTAAGTAAATTTATGCCCCAAAATTTACCCTGGTATCTCCACCGTGGCGAGGGCGCGATTTTCGGCTGGATGTGGTTTCAAGATTTACCAATCACTGACTGGGAGCTATATCAAGCCCTCAAACAAGTAGGCATCATCGTCGTACCAGGAAACTCCTTCTTCCCTGGTTTACGCGAAGACTGGGCACACAAACAGCAATGTATCCGCATCAGTCTCACCGCCAGCGATGATGATATCACCACAGCAATGGAACGATTGGCGAAAGTCGTGACGGAAGTTTATCGGCGATAATTAGATCCGTAGGTTGGGTTGAAGAATGAAACCCAACACACCCAACCAAGATCTGTAGATCTGTAGGTTGGGTTGAAGAATGAAAATAGGGCACTCAACCCAATCGACAATATTCAAGAACCCCAATCTAGAGCATAAACACCTTGGCGAACATGATGGTGAAAACTCGAAAATTGCCAATTCTTTGGAGATTGAGCTAACTTATGTTTAACTGGGTTGTAGTGAACATAGTCAAAGTGATGAATAAAGTCTCGCTCATCTTGAATCTGATGTTCCCAAAACCGACGTTGCCAAATTGCCCGCTCTCGCTTATCAAATCTAGATTCTGACATTTCACCATGATATTGTTGTTGACAATGGCGAGTGAAATAGCTTTTTAGCAATCGCCACCTAGTGGAAAAGTCATTGTCAGTAGGTGGCAGCGTCCAGATGCAGTTCCCTTAACGTTGGGGTTGTTGGGTTTCGAGGCTCAACCCAACCTACAGTTCCATTTACTAAGGCTTAATAATAATGTCACCGTGAGGGTGACTGACAACGATGGAGCCAGAGCTGGGGTTGTTGGGTTTCGCTATCGCTCTACCCAACCTACAAACTAACTCACGCCATTCTGGTTTCAATTGCCCATCGAGCTAATTCCGTGCGATTACTCAGCCCAGTCTTACCTAGCATATTCGATACGTGACTCTCGATCGTGCGTTGACTGACATTCATCTGGATAGCTATCTCTCGATTTGCCAATCCTCTAGCTACTAACTGAACTACCTTTAATTCCGTCGGAGTCAACTCCACACTAGCCGGAACTTGAATCGACGAATTTTTGTCCATCCCATCAGTATGTAGTAGTAGTCGATTGGTTTGCTTGAGCGAAGACTCGACTTGCGCGACGAGTTCTTCTGGCTCAAATGGTTTCACCATATAGACATCAGCCCCCAAGTTCAAACCCTTGATCCGATCTTGACTCTGCCCTCTCGCCGAGAGAAATAGTACCGGAATCCAGCTCGTGCGCGGATCTAAACGAACATTTTCAATCAGTGTGTAACCATCCATCTCTGGCATCATAATGTCACAGATGATCATATCTGGCAGATTTAGGGAAAGTAGATGTAGAGCTTCTTTTCCATTGTCAGCGGTGAGGACTTCATAGCCCCGAAATTCTAAATAATCTTTGACTAGTAAGATGAGATTTGGGTCATCATCGATTAATAGTAGTCGCTTGCGGTCTTTTCCACCAACTGCTTTCATAATCTTCTGACTGAATTTAACCGTGTTTGACGATCGAGAGTTTGTACTAAAATTTAATTGGATCTAAATGCTATCTAATCATCGACTTATTCAAATAAAATAACTTACAAAAAGAAAGATATTATTGTTTTGGTTTATAAGCGATCGTCATTCGCATCCACTACCTGAACTAATTTACCAGATTTTAGCGATCGATAGGATTTATCCTAATTTTTATAGCCTGGGGATAGACAGTAGTTTGGGCAAGATCTTGAAGCTGTTATAGATTCAATTATCGGCAGATCGACTGGATCCAATCGGCATGGTTCACTACTTAGGTGTGTATCGATAATACTCTAAGTTTGCGATCGAGTGGTAATAATCGATCGTCAGCACCAATAAACTAGTCTAAATCTATCTTCTCTTAAATCGATACATTTAATTCAGTAAGTATGTAGCATTTTTCACACAGATAAGCCAAAAGTTTAGGCTCTTAATCTTGTTCTCAAGTGAAAATTATTGATTAAGGAATAAAAAATGTAGCTAATGCAACAATGCTTCTAATTGATTTTGATTACACAAACGTTGGTATAAGCCCTCTTGAGAGACTAATTCTTGATGTGTACCTGTTTGGACGATTTCGCCTTTATCCATCACAAAAATTCGATCTGCTGTCGCGGCGGCGGATAATTGATGTGTAATAAATATCACAGTGGCTTTTTGTCCGGCTTGGGAAAGATTTTGCAAAATAGCGGTGGCGGTTTGATTATCGACGCTGGATAATGCGTCATCGAGAATCAAAATCGGTGCGTTGAGCAGCAATGCTCGTGCTAATGCTGTGCGTTGGCGTTGTCCACCGGAGAGGGTGATTCCTCGTTCGCCGACGATGGTATCGTATTGTTGGGGGAAGTTGAGGATCTCTTCATGGATTTGTCCTAATTTTGCGGCTACTTCGACTTTTTCTCTACTAGCCAAAGGATCCCCATATCGGATATTATTCTCGATCGAGGTACTAAATAGAAAGCTCTCTTGCGGTACGTAGGCGATTGCACCCCGTAAGTCATTTAGACTTAATCTGGTAAGATCGTAGCCGTCGATGAAGAGACTATTTTCAGGTAGTTCGATTAGTCGCGGTAGAGCATCGGCTAGAGTGGATTTACCCGAACCAATTGGGCCGACAATGGCGATCGTTTCACCTGCTCTAATGGTAAAGTTAAGATGTTTGAGTGCGGGGATAATTGCACCAGGATAAGTATAGCTAAAATCCTGAACGGCAATTTGACCATTAAATACTGTATCTACATAGATAGATGTAGAAGTATCGGCAATTTTAGGTCGATCGAATAAAATAGCTTCAACTCGATCGATACTGACTTCACCCCGTTGATAGGCGGTAATTGTAAAGCCTAATAGAGCCGTAGGAAAGATCAGATTTTGGGCGTATATAACTAAGGATAAGAAGTCACCGACGCTGATTTCTTTATTAGCAATAGCTAATCCACCCTGCCATAATAATACCAGTAGACTAATTGATGCTAACCCTTGAATAATCGGGAAGATCGTATTTCGCGACTCGGCTAGTTTGAGGTTGGCTTTAAATAGTTCGTTATTTTTCTGTCTAAATGCTCGTCTTTCGGTTTCTTCCTGAGCATAGATTTTAATCAAAGAAATCCCACTCATATCCTCTTGAATCAACTCACTCAAATCTGAGATCGCTTCCTGAACAACTACCTGTTGATTTCTCAATTGCTGACTAAATAATTGCACCGTAATCAACATCAATGGATATACCGCCAACGCCATCAACGTCAACTTGACATCGATATATAACATCGCTGGTAAAGTCAAAGAGTAAGCGAAAATAATATTCGCCGTACTCAACACCGCAAACCCCACCAACCGCATGATGTTCTCAACATCACTGGTAAATCTATTAATCAGATCTCCCACCGTAGTCGTCGCAAAATAACCTGGCTCCAATCGCAAAATCTGCTCAAAAATATCCTGCTTCATCTTCGCTTGTACCTTTCGCCCCACCCCAAAAATTAGGATCCGCGAAATCATCCGCACAATCCACATAATCGAAGTCAATCCGACGATCGCTAGACCCAATTGAGTGAGATAATCACTAGTAACGGAGATTTTCAATCGATCGATCCCTTCTCTAATCAAGAGCGGAATATAAACACTCAAAGCATTGACAATAAACAGCGCAGATATCCCCTGGGCTACTTGCCATTTATAGGGAGTAAGATAATTGAGGAGCTTTTGGAAACGAGACATTTAAATAGTTGATAGTTGATAGCTAGATTTTTAAAGATGGGGATTTGGATTTACCGTTTGGTTCATCTCCACTGGCAAATAGCCCAGGCAACCACTGACATGAGTGGATGTTATGTGATAAGATCATAGGTTTGTGGCACTGTCTCAAATATAACTTAGAAAGCTTAAATAGAAATCGATATGGCAAAGCGCGTACAGTTAGTTTTAACCCAAGATGTCCGTAAACTGGGCAAAAATGGCGATTTAGTCGAAGTAGCACCTGGTTATGCTCGCAACTATCTCATCCCCCAAAAAATCGCTGCGAATGTCACTCCAGGCATCCTCAAGCAAGCCGAGAAGCGTCGCGAAGTCGAGCGTCTGCGGTTACTAGCATTGAAAGAAGTTGCGCTCACTCAACAAGCAGCAATCGATAAAGTCGGTAAATTCTCGATCTCCAAGCAAGTTGGCGAAAACGATGCAATTTTTGGTACTGTCACCACTGCTGAAGTCGCTGAAGTAATCAAATCTGTTACTGGACAAGAAATCGACAAACGCGACATCACCATCCCAGATGTTGCTAAAATCGGTACTTACAGAGCCGAACTCAAACTTCACCCTGAAGTTACTGTCACTGTCGAGATCGAAGTCGTCTCTAAGTAATTCTAGATCGAATCGGTGGAATCAGGCTGCACCTAGCAGCCTATTTTTATATCTGGAATAACTTTTTGGTACAATAGTGCTATCAATGGTGATTCAAGATCTACCCGTTGCTAGTCAGGTGGGCGGGTTCAAATTAGATTTCTAGCTTCGTTTGAATTAATAGTATAAACCCGCCCCTACAGATGTCAGATACACCTAACTTTCGATCGACAAGTCTGATTCCGCCCCAGAATATTGAAGTTGAGGAAGCGATTCTCGGCGGGATTTTATTAGATCCTGAAGCAATTGGACGAGTTGCCGAAAAGCTGGTACCTGAAGCCTTTTATATCCCGACACACACGGATATTTATAAAGCAGCTTTAGCTTTAAATGGTTTAGGCAAACCGACAGATTTATTAACTATTACTGACTGGTTGATCGACCAAAAACAGCTTGAAAAAATTGGTGGACAGGCAAAATTAATTCAATTACTCGAACGCACAGTTAGTGCGGTAAATATCGACTCCCTCGCCGTACTGGTGATGGATAAATATATCCGCCGCGAACTAATTAAAGCTGGTACCGAAGTTACCCAACTGGGCTATGCTGCCGATCGACCCCTGGAAATTGTCCTCGATGAGTCAGAACAACAAATCCTCAATTTGACCCAGGCTAGACCCAAGCAAGGGCTAACTCCGATTAAAGAAATTGTCACCACTACCTATCAAGATATCCAAGATCGTCACGACAAACTTATTCCGCCTGGATTGACGAGTGATTTTAGCGATCTTGATGGAATGACAGGTGGTTTTCAACGATCGGACTTAATCATTATAGCTGGTCGTCCGTCAATGGGAAAATGTCTAGCTTATGATTCTGAAATTGTACTAGCTGATGGATCGATCGCGACCATTGAACAATTATATCATCAGCAACAAGCAGAGCTTTTAACTCTCAATAATAACTGGCAATTTAGTCTAACTAAACCATCCGCATATATCGATGATGGTGTTAAACCAGTGTTTAGAGTTACGACGAGATTGGGTAGATCGATCGAAACCACTATTACCCATCCTTATTTAACAGCAGATGGTTGGAAAAAGCTGTCTGAAATTAAAGTAGGTGATAAAATTGCTGTTCCGCATACAATACCAATCTTTGGAAAAGAAATATTATCAGAAGATAGTCTGAATGATTCGATCTCAGAAGTGAAATCATATAGCAAGGATCGTGATTCAAGCATCCCAGCTCAATTATTCAAATTGACACGATCTCAAATTGCAGCCGTTATAATTAGTTTATTCGATCTTGATGGTAGTGCTGCATTTTCAACCACCGGAAGGTCTGGAATCGCTTATTCGGCTGCAAGTGGAAAATTAGTCAGACAAATTCAACATTTACTGTTGAGATTTGGAATTGTTGCAGAGATTGAACTAAGATCGATCGAGCCTGAATATCCATTCAAGTTTGAATGGAGACTATATATTGATGACGATCGATATGCGAGAATTTTTATTAGAAATTTTGGTATTCCTGGACAGGAGAATGAAGAAGGATCGATACTAGATAAATATACATCATTGGAAGGATTAGACGATCGTCAAGTTTACTGGGATGAGATTGTCTCGATCGAATATACTGGCGACAAGCAAGTTTACGATCTCACAATTCCCGATACTCACAACTTTGTTGCTAACGATATTTGTGTTCACAATACTGCAATTAGTTTGAATATTGCCTATAATATGGCAAAACTGCATCAACTTCCAGTATTAGTATTTAGCTTGGAAATGTCCAAGGATCAATTGGTACAAAGATTGATTGCGAGTGAGGCGGGAGTAGATAGCAATCGCTTACGTGCTGGGCGAATTAGTCCGAATGAATGGGACTCTGTATATAAGGCTGTAGATCGGATTTCTGAGCTACCAATTTTCATCGATGACAATGCTAGTATGATGCTGATGGAGATGCGAAGTCAAGCACGAAAGATTCAAGCTGAAAGTGGTGGACAATTGGGATTAATCATGATTGATTACCTACAATTGATGGAAGGTACTAGTGATAATCGCGTGCAAGAAATATCAAAAATTACTCGTGGTTTGAAAGGATTAGCACGAGAATTGCAAGTACCATTAATTGCATTATCGCAATTAAGTCGAGGTGTTGAAGCCAGAAATAATAAGCGTCCAATGATGTCGGATTTGAGAGAAAGTGGAAGTATAGAACAAGATGCGGATTTAATTATGATGCTGTATCGAGATGCTTATTATAATCCCGATACACCAGACAGAGATATTACGGAATTAATTATTACTAAACATCGGAATGGCCCAACTGGAGTAGTAAAGTTAGTATTTGATCCAGCTTTGACTAAGTTTAAGAATTTGGCACGTCCGATGAATTAAAATATTCGGTCTGAACTATGATTAGAATGATTGAATGATGAACTATGATTTTAACTATTCGCGGTAAAAGTTTTGACTGGGGTAGCCGAACTTATATGATGGGCGTGTTGAATGTCACGCCTGATAGTTTTAGTGATGGGGGACAATTTCAGACAGTGAATGCGGCTGTAGATCGAGCCGCCAAAATGGTAAGCTCTGGTGTAGATATTATCGATATCGGTGGGGAATCTACGAAGCCAGGGGCGATACCTGTGGATGTAGCGACGGAATTAGCGCGGGTGATTCCAGTAATTACGGCGATTCGTCAGCATCGAGAAATTCGGGATATTCCCATCTCGATCGATACCACAAAATCAGTCGTCGCTCAAGCAGCGATTGCGGCTGGTGCGGATATTATTAATGATGTTTCCGGTGGTGAGTTTGATAATCAGATGTTCGCGACTGTCGCAAAATTAGGCGTACCTTATATCCTAATGCACATGCGCGGTACGCCAGCGACGATGCAACAGATGACTGATTATAGTGATGTGATTGGAGAAATTATCGCTTTTTTTGAGACGCAGATCGATCGAGCCATCAAGTCTGGAATCGCTAGATCGCATCTTATCATCGATCCAGGGATTGGGTTTTCCAAAACCTACGGTCAGAATATCGCATTAATCCGTCAGATCGACAAATTTCAGATCTTAGATCTGCCCCTATTAGTCGGTGTATCGCGTAAAAGCTTCATTGGTAAGATTTTAAATCAACCAGATCCCGAACAGCGGTTGTGGGGCACCGCAGCCGCCTGTTGTGCATCAATTGCGGGTGGTGCAGATATCCTGCGGGTGCATGATGTTGTGGAAATGGTGGATGTGAGTCGGGTTGCTGATGTGATGTTCAGATCTTCGATAGGGTGAGGAAATTTCTCGTACTGTGAGGGGAAAGGGAAAAAGGGAAAGGTTAAACGGTTAAACCTAATATTCACAATAATTTAGTCCGCGTTCGCGTAGCGTCTCGTCAGAGAAGGCGGACTTTGCATCACTAGCAGCGATTTCAACCGCTGAAATAGAGAGGATTAGTATTAATCGATCGAATCGATCGATAATTAAAGATAGGGAAATAACAAAGTAGTAGACAACAACTGTGCAGATTGACTCATCTCTTGCAAATATATTGACACCGACGGCGATTGCGCTGGGTAATTTTGACGGGATTCATCGGGGTCATTTGGAGGTGATTCGACCTGTATTAGAATGGGAGGGTGAGACTGTTTATCAGACGGTGGTGACGTTCGATCCCCATCCGCAGCAATATTTTACCGGACAAGAACGGCAATTACTTACACCCCATCAGGAGCGGGAAATAATTCTAGAGCAGTTGGGAATTCAACAACTGATTTTATTACCATTCGATCGCGAGTTGGTAAAGTTATCGCCGCAGGAATTTGTCGATCGAATTCTGGTAGAACAATTACAGGCTAAATTTATTAGTGTGGGCGAGGATTTTCGGTTTGGGAATCAGCGGGCGGGGAATGCTACGGATTTGGTGACGCTGACGGCGGCGGTGGGGATACCAACTAGGATTGCACCGTTAGAAATGGATGGTGGTAGTCGAATTAGTAGTTCGCGGATTCGGGCGGCGTTATTGGCGGCGGATTTGACGCTGACACAGGAATTATTAGGACGATATTACTCGATCGTCGGTACCGTCGTAAATGGTCAAGAAATCGGTAGATCGATCGGCTTCCCAACTGCTAATCTTAACTATCCACAGGAAAAGTTTCTCCCGCGTCAGGGTGTCTATTGTGTGCGAGTAGATACAAAGGAAGCCCAACAATTACCAGGGGTGATGAATATCGGCAAACGTCCAACTGTAGACGGCGTAAATACCACCGTCGAAGTCCATCTGCTCGACTGGGACGGAAATCTCTATGGTCAACAATTAACAGTGTACCTGCATCAGTTCTTGCGATCGGAACAAAAATTCCCGTCGCTAGCTGCACTTACTAATCAAATTCAAGCCGACTGTGATACTGCTAGAGGATTTTTTCAGATTTGACGGCATCAAAAAATAATCGGTAGTCAAATCTATTTCCAGCCACTTGTTGTTAACATAATGGCAAAATTCTTACCCGTAACCGCGAACTATCGATCGTAACTAAAGCTCCTCGTTCTAATTCGGATCGCCAATATTTGACCAGTGAATGGATTCTATCTTAGCTGTAGTAAACACATCTACCCACTGTGGGGACAGGTTCATATCGATGAGAATCTTCATGCGACAATCAAAGGTACTTCTATTTCTTCAACACGCCAAGCTGCGTAGGTTAAAGCGGCATAAATATCTGCTACTTCCAAATAGGGGTAAGCTTGTAAGATCTCTTCAATTGTCCGCCCAGATGCCATTAGCCCAACCACAGTACCAACTGTGACGCGCAATCCTCTAATACAAGGCTTCCCACCCATAACTTCTGCGTTGAATGTTATTCGAGATATTTGCTGCATAATTTAACCCACGTGAATTTTTCAATTCCAGTCTTTGATTATAACCTGCGTAATTTAATTAATCAGCTATCAATCGATAACAATCGTGCTTTCTTGAGCATAAATTCCAGCACAGTTTCCTCCTTGGAAATGATGTCCGTCCGACCATCCATACCCGATCGAATCTCGCATTTATGACCGCCACGATTTAGCGTCAAGGCATCTGGTTTAATAGTTACCTCATAAACACCATTAGCTGGCAATTGGGACTGTCCAGAGCCATTATTACTGCCTTTATCGATCGATTTGGCATCGGCGGAGACCTGAACTACTTTCCCCGATCCCACACCATAATCGGTATAGGGACAAGCTGATACCCGCATTTGGACGGTTTGACCGATTTTGACATTACTGATGTCCGAAATGGCGACGAATGCTTTGATATTGAGTGGTGTTCCAGTGGGCATAATCTGGGCAATCCGATCGCCAGGATGGACGACTTGGGCATTATTCCGCAGGTTGAGATCCTGAATCGTGCCAGAGATCGGCGCGAGGATCGGCGTGGGTTGGAGATCTGTGGCGATCTGAGCGATTTCCCGATCGTTCGTAGCGATTTGACTGAAAACTTCGATTCGCTGCTGAACTAGTCTTTGTCGCTCCTGGATTAGCCGTTGCCGCTCTTGGAGTAGCCGTTGTCGCTCCTGAATCAACCGTTGTCGCTCCTGTTGACGGACGGCGATTGACGCTCGATCGTTTGCTTGTTCGCCAGCGATTTTTTGGACGAGGACGGCTGATTCCGATTGACTCGGATCGAGAGTGGTTTGGATGCGGCGGATTTTGGCAGCGGCGGCGAGCACTGACTCTCCCAGTCGAGCGACGATCTGTTCTTGCTTGAGGATCGTCGCTTCCTGGGCAGCGATCGATTGAAACTGTTGGGCGGTGGCTGCTTGCGCTTCTTCCACTTGATTTTTGGAAATCGCCCCCTTACTGGCAACACTTTGGTAGCGTTGCGATTTCATCAAGGCAAATTGGTAGCCTGCTTGAATCGATTTGAGGTTAGCAGCGGCGATTTTTAGCTCGACTGCGGCAACTTGCTGTTCCTTCTGGGCAGTTCTCCAGTGAGCTTCAGCCTCAGCGACTTCAGCTTGGGAAATAATCTGCTTATCATGATAATCTCGTTGAGCGCGTCCGAGTTCGGCTCTAATCACCGAGATCGCCCGATGACTGCGCTCTCTTTCAGCCATTCCCTGCCGATCTCGCGCCGGAATCTGCGCATCACTCGATCGAATCTGCGCATCGCTGGTACTAATTTGAGCGTTGATGGCACCGATTTGTTGCTTGGCTTTTTGAGTATCGCCAATTAATTGATTGCGTTTGGTTTCCAATTTACTTTCCAACCGCAAATCTCTCACTGTGGCGATCTGATCGCCCTTCTGTACGACTTGATTTTCCTGGATCGAGATGCTTTCGATCGAACCCTCGATCGTCGATTGTACCAGCCGCAGTTCCCCCATCGGGCGCACAGTCGCCGGAGCTTGAACAGTTACTTTATATTTTAGGATCGTACTCAGTCCTACTGCCGCCCCAAAGCTCCCCACCATCACTACCCCGCCAACAGATGCCCATCGACTAATCGTGGGCAGAAATTCCTCTGGGGTGACGGATTGGACTGTAGCATAATCTGGATCTTCGGGGAAGTGAATCACGGAATCATTGGTACCGATCTTCCCGAAGTTGTGTTTATTAAAAGCTAGGACTTCTCCAGCTAGATCGTTAGAATTAAACGAATTATCCATGAGTGATTAAATTAGTTATTAAATATTAAGTATTGAAGATTGAAGATTGAAGATTGGATGTTGCTAGGGGATAGCTTGGATCCACCCACCCCCCCCCTTCGGGTACCCCTCCCAAGAGGGGATTTCTCCCTTAGTCCCTAAATTTAGCTTCACATTAAGGAGATCTAGGCTTGGTAAATCCCCTCCTCGGAGGGGTACCCGAAGGGGGGGTGGGTAAATCCCCGCAGCATCTCTAGTTATTCAAAAAATTGAGATGCTCACCCTGAACCCTTGACAATTCAGCGGGTGTACCGGAGAGTTTCAACTCACCTCGATCGAGATAAACAACTAAATCAGCCCGCCTAACTACCGTCGGACGGTGGGTGATCAGAATGGTAGTTTTGCCTTGACGATAACCGAGAATTCGATCGAGTACTTCCGCCTCCAACGCCGGATCTAACGCACCTGTAGACTCATCTAAAATCAAAATCGGCGGATTAGTCGCGATCGATCTAGCAATGGCTAATCGCTGCAATTGTCCGCCCGAAATATTCGCCCCAAATTCACCTAAAACCGTTTGATATTTGTCGGGTAAATCATTGATAAATTGATCCGCACAGGCAATTTCACAAGCGGTAATAATATCCTCGAACGCCACTTCCGGATTGGTGAACTGAAAATTTTCGACAATCGATCGACTCCAAAAATGTGGAGTCTGAGGGACTAATACCACCTGCTGGCGCAAGCAGTCGAGAGAGATATCCGACTGCCCAAATCTCCCGTAGCGAATCTGTCCAGATTGGAGCGGGTACAGTCCGGTAATCAGTTTGACAAGGGTACTTTTGCCGCAACCGGATTCACCAATGAGCGCAGTTACTTTTCCCCCAGGAATCGTCAGGCTAAAGTCTTTCAACAGCGCAACTCGCCCCGCATGGTGGAAATTGATATCCACACAGCTAATCTCCTTCGCACCGCTGATCCTGACTCTAGGCTTGGGTTTGCTATGTTCTTCTTCGACAGGACTCTCCAATACTTCGCTCAGACGTTGCACGATAATTTGGGCGGTAATAAATTGGTCTACCAAACCAACTAACATCCCCAGAAATCCAAACAAATTGCCACTCATCCCCGTGAAGGCGATCAGTTGTCCAATACTCAGCGTTCGATCGATTACCAGCTCACTCCCCAGCCACAGCAGCCCGATCGAGGCAATACCCCCGACGAGTTGCGTAATCGTACTTGTATAAATTTCGAGCTGGATTGCCCCCCATTCTAGATTCGCCAGCCGCCCAAAATTGCGCTGATATTCTGACCAAGCTTGGGGTGTAGCATGACTAGTCTTGAGGACGATCGCCCCCCGAAAGGTTTCGATCAAAAAGCCCTGATTTTCGGCACTTTCGGCCATCAGGCGGCGGGTTTTAGCTTGTAAACTGGGGAGAAAGATCAGGTTCAGCCCGATAATCACCACAAAAACTACCAGCGCGGCAATCGTGAGCTGATAACTATAAAACAGCATCAACGCCAGAGAAATCAGGCTGGTAAAAAATTGACTGGGTAAGCCGAGAACTAATTGAGATACCAAGCTGTGAATCTGGCGCACGTCTGACAGGCGGCTGACGACTTCCCCACTGCGATGAGAATCAAAATAACTCAGCGGTAATCGGAGCAGCTTAAACCCATAGTCGAGATTTAGTCCCAATTTCAACCTTTGTCCAAAGTGAGCGACGAGGTTTGATTGGATCAGCGTAATTACGCTCTTAAATACATTCATCGCGATCACCGAGATCGCTACCGTCATCAATAATTGGCGATCGCTCCGTACCAATACATCATCAGTGAGCACCTGCATCAGGATCGGCATCGCCAGCGCGAGTAGTCCCACGACGATATTAATGGAGATCGCTTGGAGAATTAGCCCTTGATAAGGTAATACCCGCCTAAAAAACATCCCAAAGCCGCCAATTTTGTCCTCTGGCTGCTCGCTAATGGTAACAATATGACGATAGATGGAATAATGTATATTCGATTTGCGACTTCGATCTAGATCGCAGTATTCGTTTTTGGTATATGCTGTCCCCTATTTTTTGCCGAACGATCGCTTAAAACTGCTTAACAGTCGAGTAGCCAGTGACCGTAACATTAGAAGTGTTGTAAGATGTTACGTTAGCATTTCCCCCTACCAAACCAACTAGAGCAGCTCCAGAGGTTTGATTGATCGTCGCGCTAGTGAATGCCGCACTCAAGGCTGTCGCATCAACGAAACCACCGTTGATGCGACAGCATTGAGTTTCTGTTAGGTCGTTGAAAAGATTAGTTGTCATGGTTTTTATGAGATTTTGTGAATCGATATGGTAACAATATGACGATCGATCGACTAATGTATATTCGATTTGCGATCTAGAATAGGTCGAAGTGTTCGTTTTTGGGATATTTGCCGGGTCGCATCAGCCCAAAATAATTAGTGCTGTTAGGGGCAAAACACCCTCACTGTCAGATTCTTAGCCTAATACAGACAGCGGTGAGTATGCATTGATACAATGTATTGCCTAAGTATCCTACTGCCGCGACTCGCTACATACTAAAGAGGTGAGATTTCTTGAGCATAAATTAAAACACAGTTTCTTCATCACACAAAAGAGTAGGATTTTTGTCGGGATGGGTTTTGTTGAGTAATAAAAAGTACAATTAACTTCAGTATTGTTTCGGTAGATAGAAGAACGAGACAAGACTGTCAACGATCGATCTATTTTTGATCGATCGAAATCTACCCCCGATTTCACTAGCTGGATTAATTCCTGTAGCAGCTCTTATTTCTATTGCGTAGCTTTTTGCTGAGGGAGATAAATTGTGTCAAAGTATACTCTAATTAATCAAATCAAAATTACGATCCAGGCACCAGCTTCGGTGACGAACTGGGCTGATTGGCGGGTGAACGCTGAAGTTCAAAGTTTAGCTACGGATGGACAGAATAAGTCCCAAGTCAAGCTGCTCAGTCAGGGTGTGGGGACGATTACGGCGAAAACTTATTTAGTCACGGATCCGTTGACAAATCGACCGTTCTTGTCCACAACGATGAGCGACGTTAACGGTGTGAGCAAAACATTTACAGCGTCTTTAGATCGACATGACAAGCAGGGAGTCGATCGATCTGCTCTAACGATCTACTCTGCGCTCGATCGAATTAAAATCAACGTAGAAGGTAAAGATACCACCAATCTCGATAGTTGGGAAGTTACCACAGAAGTCCAAAATCTGATTACCAATGGTGAGAGTAAATCTCAAGCTTACGCCCTGAGTAGTGGTGTGGGAACGATCGATGCTCAGACATATATTCTCACAGATAACCAATCTAGTGTACTTGCTACCGCCTATGCGCTCGGCAAGACTACGGGTATTAATCAAGTTAGCACCGAAGCGATCGCAAGTTTAATCGGCTCTAATCCCGATGCTGATGTTCGATCGCTTGTCGGTATTTTACCCGATAACCCACTCAACCTAATTTTTGCACCCGATCGACCTAATGGCAATATGCCGACAGTCGGGACTGACGGCGATGATTTATTATCAGGTAGCAATGTTCGCGATACCTTGACTGGCGGCGCGGGTAATGACATGCTCTATGGCTATGATGGCAACGATCTATTATTAGGTGGATTGGGTCGGGATATCCTCAATGGTGGACGGGGGCGAGATACACTTGATGGTTATGGTGGCACAGGTGACAGCGATTTGCTGATTGGTGGCGCGGATGCAGATCTATTTGTCCTCGGCAAAAATCGTCAGAGTTACTATACTGGCGATGGTTATGCGACGATCGCTGATTTTAGGGCTAAGTCTGGAGATCGGCTGAAGTTGTCCGGTAACTGGAGTGATTATATCTGTACGATCGGTAATGGGACTGGAGTTGGTGAGGCTACCACCGCCACCAGTCACGATCTGGTGATTCGGCTCAAGTCAAATTATGATGCGATCGCGGTGATTCAAAATGTTACGGCACTCGATCGATCTGATGCGATCTTTTGTTAGAGGATGTTTGAGTTGCTGCGTAGTCTGTGATACCCCACCCCAGCCCTCCCCTTGTAAAGGGGAGGGAGCAAGAGTCCCACTTTTCAAGGGGAAATTCATCTATCAAATTGAAGATAGTCAACGATAACTTAGCTCCTCCCCTTTCCAAGGGGAGGTTGGGTGGGGTATAGATCTCCGCATTAATTCTAATTGTTGTCAAAACGAAGGCTAGTAGACTTGTGTCCTTTATAAGGGGCGATTGGGGGGGTAAGCCTGTCGAAAACGAAGTCCAGCAGGTAACAATAGGTCGCAACTGAGGTTACATATTAAACAGGCGAGATTTCTTGAGCATAAATTGGAATACAGTTTCCTCGGTAGAAATGATATCCGCCCGACCATCCATGCCCGATCGAATCTGGCAACTCTTCCCACCCCGTTTCAGCAACAGGGTATCTGGTTTAATCGTCACCTCATAAACACCATTAACGGCTGATTGGGTCTGTTGTAGGGCATTCTTATCACTCGATCTGACATCGGCGGCAATCTCGGTTACTTTTCCCGATCCAACACCATAATCGGTGTAGGGACAAGCAGAGAGCCGGATTTGGACGGTTTGACCGATTTTGACGTTACTAATATCGGCAATGGCGACAAAGGCTTTGATATTGAGCAATGTCCCCGTGGGCATAATTTGGGCGATTCGATCGCCTGGATGGACTACTTGGGAATTGTTTCGCAGGTTTAAGTTCTGGATGGTACCGGAGATCGGGGCGAGGATTGGGGTGGGTTTAAGTTCGATCGCAATTTGAGCGATTTCACGCTCGTTAGTGGCAATTTGGTTGATGATTTCGACTCGCTGCTGGAGCATTTTTTGCTGTTCTTGTTGGAGACGGGCGATCGCCGCATTACCATTGGCGCGTTCGCGAGCGATCTTTTGGACGATCGTCTGGGAGTCGGAGCGGCTGGGATTGAGAGCTGCTTGGCTGCGTTGGATTCGCGCTTGGGCGGCGACAACTGTTTCGGCGATCCGCGCTACGAGCTGTTTTTGCTTGCGGATGGTGGCAGCTTGGGCGGCGAGGGATTGAGACTGTTGTTCGGCGGTGAGCTGGGTTTCTTCCAATTGGTTGGTAGAGATGGCTCCAGCGGTAGCCGCCTTTTTGTAGCGGTTCGATCGAGTCAGGGCGGATTGATAGCTAGCTTGAATCGATTTTAAGTTCGCCTCGGCGACTTCGATTTCGGCGATGGCGGCTTGCTGTTCTTTCTGGGCGGTGCGCCAGTTGGCTTCGGCTTCAGCGACTTCGGCTTGAGTGGTAATCTTTTTGTCGTGGTAGTCTCGATCGGCGCGACTGAGTTCGGATTGGATCGCGGCGATCGATCGATTTGTCTGTTCTATTTCCGCCGCCCCCTGTCGATCGAGCGCAGCAATCTGGGTATCGATCGCCACAATCTGTTGCTTCCCCTTCTGAATATCCCCTGTTACTTGACTGCGCTTAGTTTGGAGCTTAGTTTCCATCCGTAAATCTTTGACAGTGGCGATCGAATCTCCCTGACGGACTAGTTGATTTTCCCGCACCGAAATACTCGTCACCGAACCTTCGATCGTCGCCTGTACCAATCGCAATTCTCCGACGGGGCGAATCTCTGCGGGAGCTTGGATCGTGACTTTATATCTCAAAATTGTACTCATCGCGATCGCCGCACCGAAACTAGCTAACATGGCGACTCCGCCGATCGATACCCACCGCCCGATCGAGGGCAAAAATCGATCCAATGCTTTGGGAGATTCGATCGCCTGGGCTGGTTGTCGATCGAGCGGCGAGATCGTCTCTTGTCGATCTGGCATCGGTTCGATCAGCATTGTTATACTCTGACCGCTCGGCGTAATCTGCTCCGAGAATATATCTTCGGCTGGCGATTCTAGCTCATCGGGCTGACGATGCTTGTTGAGATTAATTGGGATAATTTTGCTAACTGAAAATTTAGATTCATTCATGGGGAGAGGTATCCTGTAAAGCTGTTTGAGCTGATGCGTAGATTTTTACCCCCCCAACCCCCCCTTATAAAGGGGGGGCTTTACGCCATCCCCTTAGGGGAGAGCTTTCCGGCTCTCTCCCCTTATCAAGGGGAGAGCTTTCCGGCTCCCTCCCCTTTATAAGGGGAGGGCTGGGGTGGGGTATCACAGACTACGCAGCAACTCAAAGCTGTGAAATTTACGGAGTGAGAAAATTGAGATGTTTGCCAGAAATTCGCGCTAATTTGGTAGGTGTACCTGTGAGTTTCAGCTCACCGCGTTCGAGGTAGACGATGACATCCGCACGCAGGATTACGCGGGGGCGATGGCTGATTAGAATCGTGGTTTTGCCATGACGCTCCGCCAAAACTTGTTCTAGTACCTGACTTTCCGTATTCGGATCTAGCGCGCCTGTGGATTCATCCAGGATCAGGATCGGCGGATTGGTGAGAAGTCCCCGCGCTAGAGCCAAGCGTTGTTTTTGTCCGCCGGAGAGATTCGCCCCAAATTCGCCGAGGATGGTTTGGTATTTGTTGGGCAATTCACTGATAAAGTCGTCCGCTCCAGCAATCCGACAAGCATGAACGATCTCCTTAAAGGCGATCTGCGGATAGGATAGCCGAAAATTGTCAATAATCGATCGACTCCAAAATTGGGCATCTTGGGAGACTAATACGACCTGTTGGCGCAGACATTCGAGGGATAGATCCTCCTGATTGTATAGTCCATAACGAATATTTCCTGATAGGAGTGGATACAATCCGGCGAGTAGTTTAGCTAGGGTACTTTTACCGCAGCCGGATTCACCGATCAGGGCGATCGTTTTCCCGCCTGGAATGGTGAGGGTAAGATCCTTGAGTAGTTCGACTCGCCCCTTGTGATGAAAGTTGACATGGTTGCAGGTAATACAGGCGCGATCGGCGATCGTCACCCAGGGTTTAGAGGTAGTCTGGACTTCTTCGGGGGTGGCATCTAGGACTTCTGACAGTCGTTGGATCACGATCTGGGCGGTGATAAATTCGTCAACTAGACCGACTAAACTACCGAGAAATTCCAAGAAATTTCCACTCATGCCATTGAAGGCGATTAATTGACCGATACTCATGGTTCGATCGATCACCAAGTAGCTACCCAACCACAGTAAGCCGATCGTCGTCAAGCTAGAAATAATCCCCGTCAGGGTGGAGCTATATAGCCCCAGTTTCATCGTCCCCCAACTCAGATTTGCCAGTTCGCCAAAGTTTTGCTGATACTCATCCCAGACTTGCGGCGCGGCTTGAGTAGTTTTCAATACCAGCGCACTCCGAAAGGTTTCCACCAAAAAACCCTGATTTTCCGTCCCCTCGACGATTAAACGGCGAGTCTTTTGACGGAGAGCAGGGAGAAATAACAGGTTAACGAGAGTGACAAGGATAAAAGCACCAGTAGAGGCGATCGTCAATTGCCAACTGTAGAGCAGCATCAGCACCAACGAAACTAGGGCGATACAAAATTCACTGGGTAAACCGAGGACAATTTGCCCTACGAGAGCATTCACCGTGCGGACATCGCCCAGACGGCTGATTACTTCCCCACTCCGGTGGGCATCGAAATAAGATAGGGGCAGTCTGAGCAGATTGAAACCGTAGTCCAGAGTCAATCCCAGTTGCAATCGCTGACCAAAATGTCCGACCAACTGAGACTGAATCAGACCGATAATACTTCTAAATAGATTCATGCAGATCACGGCGATCGCCACCGTAGTCAGCAACTGTAAATCACCGCGCACCAGTACATCATCGGTGAGCAACTGCATCAACATCGGCATCGCTAGAGCCAATAACCCGATCGCAATATCGCATTTGGCATAGTCGAGCAAACTCGATTTTTTAGACAAAATACTAACTGTTTGGGCTAGTATTCTATGGGGTGAATCTAATTACAAGGGGGAAGAGGGGCGCAATAAATAGTCTGCTAGTTTCCGCTGCATTATATTTAGAAAAAAATCGAATTAAACCAGCTCTTATCGACTGGTAGTATGCCTTCTGTCGGAAATATCGGATTAGATGTCACGAAGCCACCACCTGCTACTCGCTCGGATTGAGTATCATCAATATTTTGCCAATTAGGGGAATTGTGATGATTAAAATGATTCGAGCGTTTCAATACTAATGAAGAGAAATCTGTCGAATCGTCTTGCGCTGCGGAATCCCACAGAAATTGGCTAAATTTCTTCAAGCTCAGTCCCAATTCGCTGGTAAGATCGATGTTGGGTAGAAACATTACTGGTTGTTTCAATGTTTTGTCGAGTAATTTGCCCAACGCTGAATTGATCGCATCTCGATCGATCGAGATCAATAATACTTGCCCATCCTCACTAGCGGTACTCTCAACTGTTTCACCAGAATTGATCATCGTGGCGGTATCCGGCGAACAGCAAAATATCTGGTGCTGGTTAATCTTTTGCTCTAATGTACCTGCTAATACAATATAAATGACGTAACGGGCTGATAATGGAGCTTGCTCTAATTCAAATTCTCCTTGCCATTGGATCTCGACTAAATCAAAATTACCCGTGCTGAGATGATGAAGGTCGAATCGCTGCTGTTTGGCGGGATCTTGTGAGCCAATCCGGTGAGTCCCGATTGCCTTCGTCAGTAGCTCTTGGGTTTTAATCGAACTGCGATCTTCCTGGCGATCATCCTCAACAGTCGCACGATGTTTACTGCGTTGGTAAGCTTGAGTTTCCTCGATTTTGATAATTCGCGGGCTGAGATCTGCGGCTATGCTAGAGTTGCGGTGAGGGGAAGATCCTAAATTCATATTATCCTGTTGTATAAAAAGTTATAATATGTGTTTGTGTTCTTCCCTCTACAGTCTCATAATTCAACGACAATATTAATACGACAATTGTCGTAAGCCAATTGTCGTAATTAGATGGTTAATGTTGTAAATTTAGCGCGTTCAAATTAGTCCCATTCGGAACTAGATCGATCTTCGGATGCGCGGATCTGTTGCTGGAGATTTTGCCAATCGACGGAAGCACTTACGTTGTCGAGTAATAATCTTCCATCTTGGAGATAGAGCAATCGATCGCTAAATTGTGCCGCTAATGCTAACTGATGATTGACAACTATGATACCGAGTTGTTGCGATCGACAAATATTATTTACAACAGTTAATATGCGTTCGGCTGTAGTAAAATCTAGATTAGCAGTCGGTTCGTCTAATAGTAATATTTGCGGTTGTGTAATTAGACCTCTAGCGATCGAGACAATCTGCTTTTGTCCGGCGGATAGTTGTAATTCAGATCGATCGAACCAATCACTAGGAATCTCCAATTGTTCGGCAATTGTGACAATTCGTTGTTTAATTTCTTCAGCATTTATAGACTGCAATTGCAATGGATAAGCCAATGCTTCCCGTACTTTCATCCCCAATAATTTCGGTTCCTGAGCAACTAGCATTATTCGCTGTCTCAAGCGAGTTGGCGGGATCGATCGATAGTTTTCCCCATTTAATAAAATTTGCCCCCTTGTAGGCTCACTCAGCCGATTTATCAACCGAAATAATGTGCTTTTCCCTGCACCTGTAATGCCAGTCAAAGTGATAGATTCACCCGCCGCCAAACTAAAAGAAATATCAGTCAGCAGTGGACGAGTAAAATTACGTGGGGTATAATCGATCGATTCGAGTTGAAGTAGCAATTTAATTACAGCTAAAAATTAAAAATCTGTAGGGGTGGGTTTATGCAAGTAACTTTATTCGTGCTATAGATTCAGAACAAAACCCACCCAACCCAACACTAAGTGAAAAATGCGATAATTAGTCAATTACCAAATAGTAGTTAGATCGAGCACGAATCCAGGTAGAATGTTCTCACCACTAAGCTGCATTGGCGACACTCAGATTGAGTCCAATTGTGGGTGTAAATTCTTCGACTAATTGTAGATCTTGTTCAATTGCAGTACTCATCAATTTAATTCCCCACCGCTTGGAGTAGATAAATTATTAATTATTAACTATTAATTACTAATTATTCCTGTGCAACTTCTCCTTTAAATACTAACTCAGCAGGTCCAGTCATGTAAACACGATTATCGGCTTGCGACCAGAGAATTTGGAGACAACCACCAGGTAATTCTACCGTACAAGATCGATCGGATTTACCTGTCAATACTCCTGCTACCACTGTTGCACAGGCACCAGTCCCGCAGGCTAAAGTAATTCCGGCTCCGCGTTCCCAGACACGCATTCTGAGATAATCAGGACGCATAACTTGGACGAATTCGGTATTAGTCCGTTGGGGGAAAACGGGATGATGTTCAAATTTTGGGCCGATTTTTTCGAGATCGATCGCATTAGCATCATCCACAAAAGTCATACAATGAGGATTGCCCATACTGACGCAAGTAACAGTCCAGGATTTGCCATCTACCTCAACCGATTGATTCACCACTTTATCATCCACCATCCCCAAACTAGTCGGAATTTCAGCCGCTGATAAACGGGGTTCGCCCATATCTACCAGCACATTGCCTTCTAATAATACTTCTGGCGTAATCATCCCTGCCAAGGTATGAATCTGATAGGTGACACCGAGATCCGTTTTCCCTTCCAATTCAGCCACAAATTTCGCCATACACCGAATTCCATTCCCACACATTTCTGGCTCTGAGCCATCAGAATTAAAAATCCGCATCGTATAGTCAGCCCCATTTTGTCCGGGGAGCACAAAAATTACGCCATCAGCACCGATGCCAAAATGTCGATCGCACCAAATAATTGCCTCTTCTGGATCGATAATGGGAGTATCACTGTGACGATTGTCGATCAAAATGAAATCGTTACCTAAGCCTTGATATTTGCTAAATGCGATCGACATAAGTTAAGAGGGGAAAGGGGGAAGCTTTTCCGGCTCCCTCCCCTTGTAAAGGGGAGGGTTGGGGTGGGGTAAAGATCTACGCAACAATTCCAATTACTTAGAATTGATAGCGAATTTTGGCATTGAGATAATTATCGCTAAAATTCTCTTTGCCCACAATCGTTTCATATCCCAGATTAACAGATAAATTGTTGGTAAACTCAGTTTGGACACCAGTACTCAATCTGATAAAATCTCTGTCATTAGCACCGATATTCGATCGCATCGGAATTCCTGGCTGAGTCACGAGTTCTGTCACCACCTGACGACCATTTTGAGCTAATTCATGCTCGAAGGTGCCAGCTAGATAAGGTGAAATCGTCCCAAAGTTCGCTTTAAACGGATAGGATATTTGGGCACCTAGATTAACAATCAGTGAGTCGGTATCTTGAGGATTGACTTTGAGATTGAGGATATCCCCATTTTTCTCAGTATATCCATCGATATTGACCTTAGTATATCGAATTCCGGCGATCGGACCAAAGGATAAACCATTGGAGCCGAAATCGTAGCCACCATTGACGCGCAATGACAATTGATTCCCACTGGGATTAGCAGTCGCTGGGGTAAAACCTGGTACCCGAATATTTCGCGCGACGGTAAAATTATTCCAGCCATAGTTGAGCAGCGCGTCACTATAGAACTTATCCTGGGTATAGTTGCCATAGACAGAGACAGAGGTGCTCCCAACTGAGACTTTGCCCCGATTATCATTCAATTGGTTATTGGTATTGGCAGAACTAAAAGCTACGCCGACGGCGACATTATTGGTAATCGGATAATCCGCACCGACAGTCACACCTTTGGTATCGATATTAAAACCCGTACTCGTACTCGTCGTGCTCCGATCTCCAAAATTCGCATCACCACTGACAAACACCCCAATCTGTCCAGCAACTGGTGGCTGACTAGTTCGCAGCGCGAGTAACCGACTATTAATATCGCGGTTTTGTTGGTTCGCAGCACCCAAAGCCGTCTCGGATTGAGCGGCGATCGATCTCGGAGCTATAATTGGATCCAGAGCATAGGCTGAGATTAGCCTATGTCCCGCCGCAGTGGGGTGCAGCGTGTCCCAGAACAGGAATGTATCGGGAGTCGCACAAACAGCCCCTGTCGCCGGATTTAGGCAAGGTTGAGTGACATTGTTCAAGCCAAACCGAGCGGGTGTGGTAATCGCGGCATTGAATAGAGCCGCTATATCCGTCGGAATTATCGAAATATTGGGATTATTTCGCGCTAAAGTTTGCAGAGATGTCTTTAAACCCAGATTGTGTGCTGCGGTTAGTTGAGTGAGTCCAGCACTTTGAGCCGGATTCGCCGCACCTAATGGAATCTTACCTAAATCTGGCAAATTGGGTACGACTAATTGCTGCGCGCCTGCGCTAGTCAATCTTTGAACCGCAGTTGTAATATTTCCGACAACTGGAGCTGGATTAGTGATTCCACCGCCGAGATAGTCATTTGCACCAGCCCAGACGACAAATAATCCATTCGGATTAACTTTGGGTGAGACGGCTAAAAATTGGTTGAGTTCGGTAGCTAAACCTGGAAGGGCGGGAAGTCCTGGCGGTGTTGGATTTGTATTAGTTGCACCGCTGGTAGCTCCAGCAAAGGCGAAGTTATTGATTACGGCTGCTGGCAATTTGAATTCAGTGGAGAAACTTTCCACCCAAACTGGACCATTGGAAAAACGTCCATTAAAATAAGGAGGACTTGGTGGCACTGTGCCACCACTAGCTTTAAACGCATTGCCATTGTCAGAGAGACTATCGCCAAAGACAGTTATTCCTTCGATACTCTGTGCTAAGACTGGCAGCGGCAATAAGCAGGACAATAATAAACCAAGTTTCAGAACGAAAAGCTGTTTGAACATAGTCATTGCTGATGATCCGATGGATTACAACAATTATCTCGCTTAATTATCTATACTTTGGATAGTATTAGAATTACTTAATAAAAGATGTCGTCTTAGCCAAACTGCTTTTTAGCTAGAACATAAATATCTACCGTAATTTCGCTCACACCCTGATCCTGCGCAAATTTTTCGATTTTCTTTCGAGCCGCAGGACGCACAAAAAAGGGAATTTCCTTGAGTTTGGCTTCAGCTTCAGTTGTCCAAGAGATATTAGAACTCACAGCTATAACTTCCAATTGTTTGATAATTATGACCACTTATAATGGCGGATTGCGGCGACTACCTAGATTAGGTAATGGTGTCCGATTCTCACTGGGTGGTAGATATAATTGCTTGGATTTGCGATCGAATCTAGTTTCCGCTTGTTGGATGCACCACCAGCGATAGCCGATAGCGATACCAGAAGTGAGCAAGCCCAAAATCATCAGTGTGCCAACCTCATTTACGCCACCGAGCACGGCATCAACGGCACCAACAACGATGATAAAGCTAGAGATTGGTTCTTTGCGGTATAGTCGTTTCAAAACTGTCGGGAATATCGCGTTCATTTATAGGTGATGAAACTAGGATTGGTGGATCGCGTAGCTACGTAAAAGATTTAGACTTATAGTTCTATTTTACAGTCTTAGCTGGGGAGATCGATCGAAATCAGTCAATCTACTGAAGCTCTTATCTATAGATTATGCCCAGATTGCGATCGAAATCCTAATTAATGCCCAATCCCATCCAAGCGAGGGGATTTTGACCTGTAAAGTATTCAATCACGATCAGTGCTGCAAAGCCAATCATCGCCGCTCTACCATTGAACTGCTCTGAAAACCGATTGAAACCAAATTTGGTGACGACTAATTTGGGTTGGACGGTGGGTTGTTTTGCCATGATGGATAGTATTGCGATTTGTAAAGCCAATCTATATTTATTTTACGGCTGTTTGGTTCAATTCGCTAGCAGATATCCTCAACATTCGATCGCCACCTTGCTGAAATTCGGATTTTACTGGTTGAATTTCCACGTTATTGCTAACCGCGCGCTGGCACAATGATTCCAGATATAACGCTGCGGATACCAATTATCAATTAATTTAGTACTTTGGCAAACTAGGATCGATCCGGTAGCTATAAGCATCAATGCCACCAATAATATTACTAACATTGCTAAAACCGCGATCGATCAACAGACCCATCCGGAAATTTACATCCTATACTCCACATGGGTTTTGATCGCTCTATACTTCCTCAAGTATTTGTTGTATTTCATCGATCGGATTGGGATCTTAGCTAATTACTATTAAAAACTAGCCAATTATTTAGTTTTTGTAACTCTTGCCTTTATCAGCTTTTTGATAGTTATTAAACTGCTAAGTTCAG